>JBJFGC010000423.1:0-7848 GCA_051892315.1 Eubacteriales bacterium | reverse complement strand
CAGACAGGGATGACAGCACATAAGGTTGTTTTCTATGATTGATTTTATAAACGTGAAAAAAGCGTACCCGAACGGGACGATGGCCCTCAAGGGGGTCAACCTGCACATCGACGAGGGAGAATTTGTCTTTATTGTCGGGCACTCGGGGGCGGGGAAAACCACCCTGATGAAGCTCATGCTGCGGGAGGAAAAAATCAGCTCCGGCCAGCTCATCGTCGGCGGACATGACCTTGCGACCATGTCTGACTACAAGGTGCCGTATTACCGCCGCGAGCTTGGCGTCGTCTTTCAGGATTTCCGCCTCTTTCCGAAGAAAACGGTTTTTGAAAACGTTGCCTTTGCGATGGAGGTGGTCGGCACCCCGCGGAAAAAAATCGCGCGCCGCGTTCCGGCCATCCTGAATACCGTCAATCTTGCCGGAAAGCAGGACTCCTTCCCGAATGAAATTTCCGGCGGTGAGCAGCAGCGAGTCGCTTTGGCGCGTGCGCTGGCCAACAACCCGAAAATCGTCATCGCGGACGAACCGACGGGAAACATTGACCCCAAGATGTCCCTCGAAATCATGAGCCTCCTCGTGAAAATCAACAAGCTCGGCAAGACCGTCATTGTTGTTACCCATGAAAAAAATCTCGTCGACTACTACAAGCAGCGCGTCGTGATGCTCAAGGACGGACTGATTGTCGAAGACCATGTGGGAGGAATGTTCCAGTGAGACGATACAACATTTTCTACTTTATCGGACAGGCCTTCTCCGGACTGTGGCGCAACGGCGTCATGAGTTTTGCCTCCATTGCCGTGCTGATGAGCTGTCTGGTCGTCATCGGCGGGTTTTCGTTGATTGTCGAAAACATTGACCTGAATCTGGATCGGTTCGGCAACCTCAACAAAATCGTGGTTTTCTGCGATCAGTACGCGACGGAGGAGGAAATCGTCTCCGTCGGCGAGCAGATCGGTAAGCTCGACAACATTGAGTCCATCCGCCGGATCACCAAGGAGGAAGGTCTGGCGTCCATGTGGGCCAAGGACGACGTTTACAAAAGCGTGACGGAGGAAGAAAACCCTCTGCCGGACGCATACGAGATTACCTACATTTCTACGGAAAGGGTTGCGGAGCTGGACTACCAGCTTCATCAGATTGACGGCATTGTGAAGGTCAACAACCGTCTGGATCTTGCGACCACCATTGAGAGCGTCAAGAGCGGCGTCATGCTGGTGTTTGTGTGGTTTCTTGCGATTCTGTCCGTGGTGAGTGTGTTCATTATTATCAACACCATCAAGCTGTCCGTGTTTGCACGGCGGCACGAAATCAGCATCATGCGCTATGTGGGGGCCACAGGGTGGTTCATTACCCTGCCGTTTGTCTTTGAAGGCATCATCATTGGTCTGCTTGCGTCTGTGATTGCATATTTCGCGGAATGGTACATTTATTCCTACATTGAAACGATGGTCATGGCGGATCTCAAGATGATTTCCATTCTGACCTTCTCGGAAATCCGGTACGCGGTTCTGTTCGGCTTTATGGCGCTCGGCGTTGTGGCGGGCATCATCGGAAGCTCGATTTCCCTCAGCAAGTACCTCAAGAGCTGAGAAATCCTGGAGCGGATCCATTCCGGAGAATAGGATTTTGGAATATTTTTATGAAAAGAAAATTTTATAAAGTGTTTGCCGCCGCGGTCTGTGCGCTTCTTCTCGGACGGCCGATTCTCGCGGGCGACGGGACAACGGATGCGACGGTGCAGTCTTACGAGGATCAGCTTCAGTCCATCGTCAACAAGCAGCAGCAGGCGCTCAGTGAGCTGGCGGAAATTCAGTCCAGTCAGACGGAGGCGCAGATCGAAATCGGCAAGTACGACGAGCTGCTGAAATACAACAACGAAATGAAGAATCTCGCCTCCGGTCAGCTGGATTCTCTGACCGAGCAGATTGAGGACAAAAAGCAGATCATCGCAGACACGACGGCGTCGATTGAGCGGCAGGAGCAGGCGTTCCTCGACCGGATGGTGGCGGTCTACATGGAAGAAGACATCGACTGGATGGAGCTTGTTTTCGAGGCGGAGGATCTGACGGATTTTCTGGTGAAAATGGAGCGGATCAACGCCATTATGGATTACGACAGCCGGGTCATCACGGAATTGAGTGCGAACCGGCAGACGCTGGAAACGGAAATGGAGGCGCTTGAGCACGCGGAGGAAACGCAGAAGCAGCGTGTCGCCGACTATGAGACAGCCATTGCGCAGAATCAGCAGATTTACGATGCGAAGCTCGATTACATGGAAAGCCTGAAAAGCGACGAAGCTAAACTGGTGAACAATTACTCCTACTACAAGAGCCTCGAAAACGAACTGAACGCGGAGCTGGAGGAATACCTCGCGGAGCTGGCGCGGGAGCAGGAGCGCATCCGTCAGGAGGAGGAACGGAAGCGTCAGGAAGAGGAAGAACGGAAGCGTCAGGAAGAACTGGCGGCACAGCAGGCAGCGCAGCAGGAGAGCAGCGGATGGGATACCTGGGACAGCTGGGAGGATTCGTCGTCCGGCAGCAGCGGCAGCGACTGGAACAGCATCCACAGCCAGGACACCAGCACACAGACGTACACGTACACCGGCGGCGTTTTAAGCTGGCCGCTGGAAGCGGGGGTATCGTACTACGTTTCCTCCGAATATGGCTGGCGTTCCATTGAGGGTATCTCAGACTTCCACCTCGGCATTGACCTTGCGTGCGACAATGGAACCCCCATTTACGCGGCGGCGGGCGGCACCGTGCTGCGCAGCGAATCGCATCCCAGCTACGGGAACTATGTCCTCATCGACCACGGCGGCGGAATCTCGACCCTGTACGCGCACATGTCCTCCTACGCTGTGACGGCGGGAGAAACCGTTGCGGCCGGACAGACCATCGGCTGGGTCGGCCTGACAGGGAATACCTATGGCTATCATCTGCATTTTGAGGTTCGCGAAAACGGTTCGACGGTCGAACCGAGAAATTATATTGCGCTTCCGTAACTTATGCAAATTTATCGTTATTTTTGGAATATACTTATGAAAAAAAGAACCTTCAAAGCCGTCTCCGCGTTTATGGTGTTCACGCTCGCGTTTTTGATGCTGACGGGAATGCCGACAATGGCGGGAGACGGGCTTACCGACGCGACGGTCCAGTCCTATGAGGATCAGCTTGCCTCCTACAAGCAGAAGCAGGAGCAGGCGCTGCAGGAGCTGGAGGCGATCCGCGAGAGCCAGTCGGAAGCGTGGATGGAGATTGGAAAGTACGACGAACTTCTGAATTACAACATGGAAATGAAGAATCTCGCCTCCGGACAACTGGACTCGCTGGCTGTACAGATTGAGGAGAAAAAGCAGAGCATCGAAGATACGGCGGCGGCCATTGAAACGCAGGAACAGGCATTCCTTGACCGGATGGTGGCGACCTATATGGAGGAGGAAGCGGATTATATTGAGCTTCTCCTCGGTTCGGAAGACATCGTGGATTTTCTCACGAAAATGGAACGGGTCAACGCGATTCTGGAGTACGACCGAAGGATTGTGGACAATCTGAGCGAAAACAAAGTGACGCTGGAGGCGGAAAAGGAAGCCCTTGACTATGCGGAGGAGATCCAGAAGCAGCGCGTCGCAGACTATGAGGCGGCCATTGCGCAGAATCAGCAGATTTACGACGCCAAGCTGGAATACCTGAACAGCCTCGTGAGTGATGAAAACAGTCTGGTCAACGAATATTCGTACTACAAACAGCTGGAAGATGAGAAAAACGCTGAGCTGGAAAACTACCTTGCCGAACTGGCAGAGCAGCAGCGGCAGATTCAGGTATCGTACGTCGGCGGATCTCTCTGGTGGCCGCTGGAATCGGGAGTATATTATCAAATTTCCTCTTACTTCGGCTGGAGAGATCTGTACGGGATGCAGGACTTCCACCGCGGCGTCGACCTCGCGTGCGCCAACGGAACCACGGTTTACGCGGCGAACAGCGGAACGGTGCTGAACAGCGAATATCACTACAGTTACGGCAATTACGTCCTGATCGACCACGGCGGCGGAATTTCGACGTTGTACGCGCATATGTCCTCCTGCGCCGTGACGGCGGGAGAAACGGTCGCGGCCGGACAGACCATCGGCTGGGTCGGCCTGACGGGCAATACGTCCGGTTATCACCTGCACTTTGAGGTCCGCGAGAACGGCACAATCGTCGATCCGTGCTCTTATCTGGTATTTCCGTAACAACCTGATCCTAATCCACCCGGATGAAAGTTTGGAAAGAGGGCGGGGAAAACTCCCTTTGATTACCCAAAAGAATGGAGAACATTATGGCAAAGAAAATTTCGATTGGCGCGACTGTAGCGGTGACGGCGCTCTGCTGTCTCGCCACATTTCAGGGAACGTATCTTTTTCTTCAGAACAAATTTGAAGAAAAGTACATTGACAACGCGGTTTTGAGTACCGGCGGAACCTCCGGTACGGTATCATCCGGCAGCAGCGGGAACGGCGTGACCGTCGCTCTCGGCGGCAGCGGGGATTTTATGACCCGTCTGACCGACAAGCTGGAGGAGGTGGATGCCATCTACCGGAATTACTACATTGGGGAGCTGGACGACGAGACGCTGATTGACTCGGTGATTGCCGGTTATGTGGCGGGAACGGGCGACGATTACGCGGCGTATTACAACGCCGAAGGCTTTGAGTCCCTCATCGAGGACCTGGAAGGCGAAATGGCCGGCATCGGCGTCAACGTGATTTACAACACGGACTACCGGTTGATTGAGGTTCTCAGTGTGAGCGAGGGTTCGCCGGCAATGGAAGCCGGTGTGCAGCCCGGGGATCTCATTGTGACCGTCGGCGAGGAAAAGGAGTCGGTCGCCGAGCTGGGATATTATCCGTCGATCAACAAGCTGCGCGGACCGGTCGGCACGACGGCGATCTTCTCCGTCGTGCGCGGAGAGGGCTACACGGAGACGGTGGACTTTGAAATCGTCCGCGCGACCATCACGGAACAGACCGTCATGTACCATGTGTACGGGCCGGACGCTGCCATCGGTGTTATTAAAATTTCCGGTTTTGATGCCAAGACGCCGGTGCAGTTTGTCGACGCGGTCGAGGCACTTCAGGCGGAGGGCTGCGACAAGCTCATTGTTGACCTGCGCTACAACCCGGGCGGGGAGCTTTCGTCCATTGTCACGACGCTGGACTACATTCTCCCCGAGGGACCGATCATCCGGATTTTTGACGCGGACGGCCAGGAGGTAAAAGCGTACTATTCCGAGCCGACCGAACTGGATATGCCGATGGCCGTGGTGGTCAACGGCAGCACAGCCAGCGCGGCAGAGCTGTTCACCTCGGCGGTGCGCGACTACAACAAGGCGGTCATTGTCGGTGAGACTACGTATGGCAAGGGCTGTATGCAGACCACGATTCCGCTGAGCGACAACAGCGCGGTGTCCGTGACGTACCGGATGTACAATCCGCCGTATTCGGACAACTACCACGGTGTCGGGATTGTTCCGGACGTTGAAGTGGCACTGGACGAGGCCCTTGCGTCGAAGAATATTTATAAAATCACCGACGAAGAAGACAATCAGCTCGCGGCTGCGGCGGCAACGTTCGCTCCGTGAATTCAATTTCATCAATATCCAATGTAAAGTGAGGAATTACCCCTATGGAAAACTCTAACTCCAAAACGATGAAGTATACCAAAGAAGGCTATCAGGCCCTGGTCGATGAACTGAACTACCTCAAGGGTGAAAAAACAGAGGAGGTCAAGCAGAGTCTCGCGCAGGCGCGTTCCTACGGCGACCTTTCCGAAAACAGTGAGTACGACGAAGCGAAAAACGAACAGGCTCGGGTGGCCAGCCGGATTGCTGAGCTGGAAGAACTCATCAATCATGCCGAAATCATCGACGAGAGCGAGCTGCGTGAGGATGTCATCAACCTTGGCTCGACCGTCACTGCGTACGACTGCGATCTGGAAGAGGAAGTGGAATACTCCATCGTAGGCACCAACGAATCCGATCCCATGCGCGGCAGAATTTCCGACCGCAGCCCCATCGGCAGCGCGATGATCGGCAAGGTCGTCGGCGATACTGTCACCGTAACGACCCCGGGCGGTGAAATCAAGTTCAAGATTCTCTCTGTCGAGCGGACAAAGAACAATGCCTGAGGGCGAACCAAAGAAAAAAGTACAAGACATCGAAAGGAATTGATATTTATTATGGCAGATATTGTAAATCACACGCCCGAAACGGAGCCGGAGATGAATGCGGCCGAGCTGAACGAAGTCCGGAAGCTGCGCCGGGAAAAGCTTGCCGCTCTTGTCGAGGCCGGCCGTGACCCGTTTGTCATTACCAAGTATGACCAGACCCACCACAGTTCGGACATCAAGGAGAATTTTGACGTTCTGGAGGGGCAGGATGTTTCCGTTGCGGGACGTCTGATGTCCAAGCGCATTATGGGCAAGGCCTCCTTCTGCAACGTGCAGGATCTGAAGGGCTCCATCCAGTGCTACGTGGCACGGGATTCCATCGGCGCAGAGGAATACGCTCAGTTCAAGAAGCTCGACATCGGCGATCTGGTCGGAATCGCGGGGAAGGTCTTCAAGACCAAAACCGGAGAAATTTCCGTTCACGCCGACCGGGTGACGCTTCTTTCCAAGAGCCTGCAGGTTCTTCCGGAGAAGTTCCACGGCCTTACCAACACCGACCTCCGTTACCGGCAGCGTTACGTTGACCTGATTGTCAACCCCGACGTGCGGGAAACGTTCATTAAGCGTTCGAAGATTATCAGCACCATCCGTCGTTATCTGGACGGACAGGGCTTCATCGAGGTGGAGACGCCGATGCTGGTTTCCAATGCGGGCGGCGCGGCAGCCAGACCCTTTGAAACACACTTCAACGCGCTGGATGAGGACCTCAAGCTCCGCATTTCGCTCGAGCTTTATCTCAAGCGGCTCATCGTCGGCGGCCTGGAGCGGGTATATGAAATCGGCCGTGTGTTCCGCAACGAGGGCTTAGACACCCGTCACAATCCGGAGTTCACCCTGATGGAGCTGTATCAGGCGTATACGGATTACAACGGCATGATGGATCTCACCGAAAACCTGTACCGTCACGTGGCGCAGGAAGTGCTGGGGACAACAAAGATCACCTACAACGGAGTGGAGATGGACCTCGGTCAGCCGTTTGCGCGCATCACGATGCTGGACGCGGTGAAGAAATATTCCGGCGTGGATTTCAATGAAATCCACACTGACGAGGAAGCAAAGGCCGCGGCGAAGCAGCATCACATCGCGTTTGAAGAACATCATAAGAAGGGCGACATCCTCAGCCTGTTCTTTGAGGAATACGCGGAGGAGCATCTCATTCAGCCGACGTTTGTCACCGATCATCCGATTGAAATTTCTCCGCTGACCAAGAAGAAGCCGGAAGACCCGAATTACGTCGAGCGGTTTGAATTCTTCATGAACGGTTGGGAAATGGCCAACGCTTATTCCGAGCTGAACGATCCGATTGACCAGAGGGAGCGTTTCCGCGCGCAGGAGGAGCTGTTGGCGAAGGGCAACGAGGAAGCGAACCGCACGGACGAGGATTTTATGAACGCACTGGAAATCGGTATGCCTCCGACGGGCGGCATCGGCTTCGGCATCGACCGGATGTGTATGCTTTTGACGGATTCCGCGGCGATCCGCGATGTTCTGCTGTTCCCGACGATGAAGACGCTGGAGCAGTAATACAGCCGAAAACGCGAGAATACGTGAGAAAAACGGCGATTTAGCGAGTTTAGCGAACTTTGACTTTACTGATTTAACCCAAACATAACCCATTTCAACGAAAAATGGCATCCTGTTTTGATT
>JBJFGC010000422.1:0-2037 GCA_051892315.1 Eubacteriales bacterium | reverse complement strand
TTTTTGAGTTGTCTTTTCTATTTTCTTGCTGTTACTTATCTATTGTACCATAACAGAAGAGGAAATTTCCCCGGAAGAAGTGGAAAAATTGTACCGGGAAGCCCTGCGGATGAGCGATCCTGCTTATCTGCACACCGTATCTCTTGGCGAGCTTTATGAAACTGTATACCAAAGCCGACCGCCAATCATCGACGGTTTACTCTACTCGGGAGCGTATATCCTTGCTGGAGCACCGAAAATCGGAAAATCCTTCCTTGTGGCACAGATTGCCTACCACATCAGCACGGGACAAAAGCTCTGGGAGTATGAAGTTCGTTCCGGGGTGGTGTTGTATCTGGCACTGGAGGATGACTACCGGCGATTGCAGGAGCGAATGTTCCGGATGTTTGGAGTGACGGAGGTAAATACGCTGTACTTTGCAACCAACGCAAACAAACTCGGGAACGGACTGGATGAACAGCTGGAGTTATTCGTCCGGGAGCATGAAAACACAAAACTCATCATCGTAGACACCTTGCAGAAAATCCGCGAAGTCGGAGGCGATGCCTACAGTTACGCGAATGATTATGAGATTATCAGCAAGCTGAAAAATTTCGCGGACAAATACGGAATCTGCATTCTGATTGTCCACCACACCCGAAAACAGCCTGCCGGAGACAGCTTTGAAATGATTTCCGGCACCACGGGGTTGATGGGATGTGCGGACGGCGCATTCCTGATGCAGAAGGAAAAACGCACGGATAGCAGAGCCACATTGGATATCGTCGGACGAGATCAGCCGGATCAGAGACTGCATCTGATAAAAGATCAGAATCGGTTGATCTGGACGCTCGACCATGCGGAAGCGGAGCTGTGGAAGATTCCGCCCGATCCTACCCTGGAAGCAGTTGCACGGTTGGTGTCGGCGGACAATCGTGAATGGACAGGCAGTCCCAGCGAACTGGCGGAAACGCTCAACAATGGCATGGCGGCGAACACGCTGACGAAGCATCTGAATGTGAACGCAAGCCGATTGATGGACGAATATCACATCCGATATGAGAACAAAACGAAGCACAGCGGCAGGAAAATTACACTCACCTATATGATGGTAGATGTTGTAATTATGTAAAGCGCGACGGTTGCGACGATTGCAACGGTCTATTTGACGGTACACAAAACACCGTCGCGACCGTTGCGGACCGTCGCAGTACACAGGTGTCGTGCGATACAAGTCGCAAAATCTACGCTGCGGGACAAGGCAGGATGGAAGATAGGTTCCATTCTGCCCGGTCGGGGAGACTCCGCAGAGGAACACCGACCATGACATGGTTTGGAAAAGTGGGGACCACGTCAAAGCCATGTCAGAGGACTTCGCAAAGTCCGCATACCCTCCCCCTGTCCGCAGACAGCCCACGGCACTTTGCATATGCTCCGGAGAGCAGATGAAAGTGTTATAGTGGGTTATTACACTTCCGCAGAAGTGCTTCTCCGAAACCGCACGTAATCTTACAGACCAACGAAAAGGAGGAATTTTATGGCAAGAAACGACGGAATTGACCGCACTACGGTGCGAAATGTCAACCTGTCAGAAACGAAAATTTCAAACACACAAAGACATAACGAACGTGAAAAAGACGCATACAGAAACGAGGACATAGTTCCGGAACGTACTGCGTACAATGTCCATTACAAGACGCCGACGGGAAGTTACAGCGAAATGTTCGCACAGATGGAGGCATCGAAAATGATCTCGACCCGCGGATTGAAAGAGGACGCCGACCATTATGGGGAGCTGATCTTCGATGTGAACTCGGCATACTTCCACAATCACGGCGGATATGAGTTTGCGAAGAAATTTTACGAAGATGCGTACAAAGCGGCAGTCGAAATCGTCGGCGGTGAGCAGTACATCCTGTCAGCCGTGATGCACGCGGATGAACGCAACCGGGCGATGTCGGAAGCACTCGGGAAGGATGTGTATCATTATCATCTTCATGTAGTCTACATACCCGTAGTGGAGAAAAAAGTTTTGTGGACAAAACGGTGCAAAGACCC
>JBJFGC010000421.1:0-2038 GCA_051892315.1 Eubacteriales bacterium | reverse complement strand
GGAAAAACGAAAATTACCACCTGCATCTGACGGCCTGCGCGCCCTATACGCAAAGCCTGATTACAATACGCGCGGAGGCGAAAAAGGGTGATCTTCCGATCAAATTCGCTCTGAAGCCTTTGGCAGACGAGCCTCTGGCCGACTGCTTGGCCGAAACCAACGGCAATCTTTTAAAGATCACCAAGGATTACGTCAGAGAAGCCGAATGGGAAACCAAATCCGCGGCTGCAGGAAAGGTTTTAGGCTGGAAGAATACGGACGGTGTTTTGCGGGAAGGAGAAGAAGCAACTCTCGTCGTTTCCGTTCACACCAATCACGATGAGGACGACTACATCTCAAAGGCTGAATCCGACATATCCGGCATAAACGAAAAGCAGCTGGAAGAATATCGGGCGTCTCATCTGAAATGGTGGGAAGATTTCTGGAACACCTCCGGCATATCGGTTCCCTCAGAAGAAAAAATCGAAAAATTCTGGTACGGCTCCCATTATCTCATGGCCTGCTGCAGCAAAACGGGCAAATTCGCTCCCGGACTTTTCGGAAACTGGATTACCACAAACCAACCGAACTGGAACGGCGACTATCACCTCAACTACAACTACGAGGCTCCGTGGTGGGGTGTATATTCCTCCAACAAGGTAAGTCTGTCCGACCCGTACGACAAGCCGCTGATGGACTACATTCCTCAGGCACGCATTAACGCCCGCGAACGTCTTGCCAACGAGGGAATTTACTGCAAGGTAGGGATCGGGCCCATGGGGCTTGAATCCAGCCGGATGTATAACAGCGACGGCACCGAGGCGATTGACCGACCATACTGGGGACAGAAATCCAACTCGGCATACGCGGCGATAAACATGATCATGCGGTTTTACAGCACATGGGACAAGGACTACGCCGAAAAATACGCTTTGCCGTATCTCACGGAGGTTGCCGATTTCTGGGAGGACTATTTCGTATTCGAAGACGGACGTTATGTAATTTACCGTGACTGTATCCACGAATCCGGCAGCGATCCCAGAGATTTTAACCCCATTCTGACTCTCGGACTGCTGAGAAGCGTATTCCGTGCGCTGATTGACATCTCGGAATATCTCGGAAAATGCGAAGAACGCCGCGAAAAATGGAATCACATTCTCACTCATCTCAGCGGCTTCCCGGTTATGGAGAGAGACGGCAGAACGATTTTCCGTCTGACCGAGAGAGGCTACGACTGGTGCGACGGAAACAGCCTTGCGGTGCAGCATATTTTCCCCAGCGGGGCAATCGGTCTATCCTCCGACGAAGAGCTTCTGAAAATTTCCCGGGACACGGTAACGGCAATGAACCGCTGGTCGGATTACAACGCCTTTGCGACTTATTATACCGCGGCTGTCCGGGTTGGGTACGACCCTGCGGTGATTATCGAAAATCTGAACCGGCAGATCGACACCCATTCCTTCAACAACTTTTTCATTTACTACGGAGGCGGCGGTATCGAATGCTGCAGCGCGGTTCCCACCTGCGTCAACGAAATGCTGTTCCAGAGTCACGAAGGAGTACTGCGGTTCTTCCCGGTGTGGGACAAAAACAAGGACGCTTCCTTCGATAAACTCCGCGGCTATGGCGCATTTGTGGTGTCCGCTGAGCTGAAAAACGGAGTGATAGGTGATATCGAGATGTTCAGTGAAAAAGGACGTCCCTGCTCCGTTCTCTGTCCATGGGAATCCGGCATGACGGTTCTTGCAAACGGGACAGCGATTTCCTGCGAAACAAAAACAGCAAGGGATGGAGTCGTATATACCTTTGCGACCGAAGCCGGCAAATCCTATATCCTGCGAGCGGAAAAATAAACAAGACTGCCTTTGGGATATCTATTTCATCCCGCATCGCTTCCCCACTTCCGTCATCGCTTCCAACCACTTCAATGTCATCAGTGATGGGTCGCCTTCGCGGATACGCATGGTTCTGCGGATTTCTTTAGGAATCACGACACGACCAAGGTCGTCCCATTATGTCAAGAGAGGGACAAAAAAATTAACGATTTTTTCAAAAAGCC
>JBJFGC010000420.1:0-2043 GCA_051892315.1 Eubacteriales bacterium | reverse complement strand
GGCGATTGTCTTCATGCTCGACTGGCGGATTTTCCTCATGCTGTTTGTCGTGTTCATCGGTATTGTGCTGGCAACCCGATACATTTCCGCCGGTTCCGTGATTTGCTCGGTGATGTATCCGATTCTTCTCAATCGTATGAACGATACCGGTATTTATATGATTGAATTTGTGGCGATTGCGATTGCGGTTCTTGTCGTCATCCGGCATCGCGGCAATCTCAAGCGCATTTTTGACGGAACGGAAAGCAAATTTGTCTTCAAAAAGAGCAAAAAGACGGTTTCGGACGGAGAAAAATGATGGAGTACATGGAAAAGGAAAGGGAAAAGCTCATCGCCTTTTCCGCCCTTACAGAGAAAAGCCTGAAGGCCGGAACGTTGGTCAATGTGACGTTTCATGCACCTGTTTCCGGTGACGCGCTCAAAGCGAAGGGAACAGGAAAGGAAATTTCCGGAAGAACGGTTCTGCAGGTGGAAACCTCGCTGACGGAAGGGCGCGTGACCCATGAAAACCTCGGGGCCGAGGACTTGGCGGACACGCTGCCGAAGTATTTTGAGACCTTCCGCCGTGCCGACCTGACCGACCGGGGTGGGAGCGCGTCCGTGATGATTTCCCGCAAGGGCGCGGTTACGCTTCTGAAAAAGGGAACGGTCGGGGCCTTTTCGGCGGAAAAGACCGAAGAAGCCGGCAATGACCGTGAAAAATCCCGTCTGCTGACGGGAAAGGAAGAGTTCCTCATCGCGTTGGGCGTTTCCGACCGGTCCGGCCGGATTCACGATAAGAAACAGGCGAAGTTCCGTCAGATCTGCCGGTTTTCGGAGTACATCACGGAAGCGGCGGCAAAGCTGAAGCCGGAAGGCGAACTGTACGTCTGCGATCTTTGCTGCGGCAAAAGCTACCTGAGCTTTGCGGCGTACCACGTGCTGACCCGGGTTTTGGGTCGACAGGTACGGATGTCATGCGTGGACCTTAAGAAAAGTGTCATCGACTATTGCGCGGATATCGCACGGCAGGCGGGGATGGACGGTATGGAGTTCCTCTGTGAAAACATAGACACGTTTGTGCCGGTCCGCACGCCCGACCTTGTGATTTCCCTTCACGCGTGCGACACCGCGACGGATCTTGTGCTGAAT
This sequence comes from Eubacteriales bacterium, assembly GCA_051892315.1. Classification (GTDB taxonomy): domain Bacteria; phylum Bacillota; class Clostridia; order Oscillospirales; family CAG-272; genus UMGS1696. The sequence continues at coordinate 912 of JBJFGC010000420.1, read as the reverse complement.
TTTGCAGTACGGCACCACGCGGACGCCATTCTGTCAACGCCGTGCTGCCATCATCAGATGAACCGCGAAATGGACTGCCCGACGCTGGACTTCATCGCGGAACGTCCGGTCCTTCGGCAGAAGCTGTGCGACGCGGCGACGGACGCGCTGCGCCTGCTGATGCTGGACGCGGCAGGCTATCGTACCGACGCGACGGAGCTGATCGATCCGGAGGATACGCCGAAGAACATTATGCTGCGCGCCTACCGCCGGAATGGATGGCGGGAGGATTCCGCGGAAGCGGAGGAAAAGCGTGAGCGGTACCGCGCGGCGTACCGTTTTATGTACGGAAAAGATCCGGAAAAACAATAGAAAAGACGATCATTTTTCAATTTACATAAGGAAAGGCATGCGAATATGGAAACTTCAGAACTGATCCAAACCATATCGAGAGTCGATGTTTCTGCAGACGAGCGTCTCAACGCCCTCGCGGAACTCAAAAAAAAGATTGAGGCCGGCGAAATTCCGATGCCGGAACGCGGCATCTTTGTCAACAATCACATTCATACCTCCTACTCGTTTTCGCCCTATACCCCTACCTCTGCGGTCTTTTACGCATGGAAGGCGGGACTTCGTACGGCGGGCATTATGGACCACGACAGCGTGGGCGGGACCCGCGAGTTCATTCGCGCGGGTGAAATCATGGATATGCCCATTACCTGTGGATTTGAGTGCCGCGTAAACGTGGAGGGGACGCCCCTGGTTGGACGGAAAATCAACAATCCCGACCAGAAATCCTGTGCCTACCTTGCGATGCACGGTATTCCGCACCAGAGCATCGACCGCGCGGAGGAAATCCTGAAGGGGATCCGTGAGAAGAGAAACATCCGTAACCGGAAGATGTGTGAAAACATCAACGAACTGGTACGGGAC
>JBJFGC010000419.1:0-7912 GCA_051892315.1 Eubacteriales bacterium | reverse complement strand
GAATACTTCCGGATGATAAACTTGTCATGCTTCGCATCGCGTCGTTTCCCTACGTCGGTTTTACCATAAAATAACATATGACACATACTCGAATTCTCAAATGAACTTCAATCGGTTGAAAGGTTGTTTGCGGTACATTTGCGATTCCTGCGATTTTTGCTGTTTTCATTTTACCGCATATTTCTGTATATTTCTATAGGATTTATTGAATAAAAGGGGAATATTCTGCGCTTTTCTCCTCTGCCAGCTTCTGCAGACGCAGCTGCCCGCACGAGGCATTGATATCGGAACCGAGGCGGCGGCGGATGGTGGCGTTCACGCCGTGGCGTCCCAGTTCCTCCGCGAACGCCCTCGCACGGCGGCGGTCGGGAGCGGACAGGCCGGTCTCCGCGACCTCATTGAGCAGGATGAGATTGACGTGCGCCGTGGCGCGCATTCCCTCGCGAATGACCCGGGCCAGACGTACGGCGTCCTCCAGCGTGTCGTTTTTCCCGGCGATAAGCGTATATTCAAACGAGACGCGCCGTCCGGTCGTTTCAAAATAAGCGCGGCAGGCAGCAAGAAGCTCCGCAATGCCGTACTTGCGGTTGATCGGCATGAGCGCGCTGCGCGTTTCGTCGTCTGCGGCGTGAAGGGAGACGGAAAGCGTAACCGGCAAGCCCTCGCGGGCAAGATCGTAGATACGCGGAACCAGACCGCAGGTGGACAGAGAAATATGGCGCAGGCCGATGCCCATTCCTCGCTCGTCCGAGACGAGACGGAGAAAACGGACGGTATTGTCGTAGTTGTCCAGCGGCTCGCCGATGCCCATCATGACGATGCCGTCCACCCGTTCGCCGGTATCCCGGGCAGCCAGCGCGGCCTGTCCGAGAATTTCCGACGCGGTGAGGTTGCGGACGCGTCCGTTCAGCGTGGACGCGCAGAAGCGGCAGCCCATCGCGCATCCGGCCTGCGACGAGACGCAGAGGGAGCGTCCATGCTCATACCGCATGAAAACCGACTCGACGCACTCGCCGTCCTTCAGGGAAAACAGGTACTTGACGGTCCCATCCTCCCGCGAAACGAGTTTTTTCTCAATCGTCGGCAGGCGGTAGTCCGCCTCGGTTTTCAGCACGTCGCGGAAGCGTCGGGAGAGATTGGTCATTTCGTCAATCGCCGCCCCACGGGACATCCACGAAAAAAGCTGCCCTGCCCGGTATTCGGGCTCTCCGACGGATTTCACAAACTCCTTCAGTTCCTCCGGCGTCATCGACATGATATCTTCCATAGTTTTTTCCTTGTTTTTTGATCGAGTTGTCCCCACACGCCCCGCGGCAGGGATGGTTTGGGAAGGTCAGGTTGCCTTCCTGGTAAAGACGGCGCAGAAGAAGCCGTCGCAGCCGTCGCGGTGGGGATAGAAGGTGCGCATTCCCCACGCGGATGGGGTGAAGTCCCCGTGTTCGGCGAGAAATTTTTCCGCCACGTCCTCGTTTTCGGAACGGTTCAGAGTACAGGTAGAGTAAACGAGGGTTCCGCCGGGCCTGACGTAGGCCGCGGCACCGCAGAGAACCGGATACTGTACCTCCGGCAGGCGGTCGATTCCGGAAAGGTCTTTGTAACGGATGTCCGGTTTTTTGGCAATGACGCCCAGTCCGGAACAGGGGGCATCGCAGAGAACGCGGTCCGCCCGTCCGACGAGGTTCTCGTCGGGGTCGCGCGCGTCCCGGCAGTCGGTGCGAAGAATGCGGATGCCGAGCTTTTCCGCGCCGGACGCGATGAGGGACAGCTTATTTCTGTGCAGATCGAACGAATACAGGGTTCCGGTATTTTCCATATCGATGGCCATGGAAAAGCTCTTGCCGCCGGGACACGCACAGGTGTCCACGACCAGCTCCCCCGGTTTCGCGCCGACCGCGGCCGATGCCATCCGTGACGCCTCGTCCTGCACAAACCAGAGACCCTCGTCAATGCCGGCTCTGGCAGCGTCGTTCAGTGACGGGACCTTCACAATGTCCGGCGCGATTTCGGAAACCGTCCCGCCGGTTCGTTCCGCCGCTTCCTCCACTGTGAGTTTCAGTACGTTGACACGGAGGGAAACCGGAGGCTCGCGGTTCATGGCTTCAAGAAGGGGTTCGATTTCCTCCCCGACCGAATGGTACAGAAGCTCACACAGGCCGCGCGGCACCGAATAAGCGACCGACAGGTACTCCATGAAGTCAGCCGCGCGGTCGGGCAGCGCATACCGTTTTCCATCCCGCAGAAACGAGCGGAGAATGGCGTTGACAAAGCCGGTGGACCGTCCGGCAACAAGAGCGGCCGATTCCGCGACGGCGGCGTGTTCCGGAATACGGTCCATCCAGAGAAGCTGATACACGCCCATCCGGAGAGCGCAGCGCACGTCCGGATCCAGCTTTTCCAGCGGCAGGCGGGAATAGCGGGAAAGAATATAGTCCAGTGTGATCCGCCGCTCCGTAACCCCGTAAACCAGGCGGGTGTACAGTCCGCGGTCCGCGCCGTCGAGCGAGGAGGCCGCCAGCGCGGCGTTGACCTCCAGATTGGCATACCGTCCGTCGCGTTCCAACGCGATGAGGGATTCCAGGGCACGGGCGCGGGCGGAATCGTTTTTTTTCGTAACAGGATTTGCTTTTTTCATCTTCGATCGTTCCGGTTGGCGCGGTTGACAATGGTGAGAAGACGGAGCAGGTTTCCGAGCGCGACCGCGAGAGCGGCCACGTAGGTCAGCGCGGCAGCGGTCAGAACCTTTTTGGCGGCGGTCAGCCCCTCCTCCGACATGGTGCCGGAATTTGTCAGAGCCTCGACGGCGCGGCGGCTCGCATTGAATTCGACCGGCAGCGTGACGAGCTGAAACACCGCCGACACGGCGAAGCACAGAACGCCGAGGTAGGCCAGCGATTCCATCGACAGCACAAGCCCCAGCAGTACAAGCGGCATGGCAAGATTGGAACCGATGTTGGTGATGGGCAGAATCGCACTGCGGATTCGGATGGGGAGATAATGCTCCGCGTACTGGGCGGCGTGACCGGCTTCGTGCGCGGCAACCCCGACGGCGGCCGCAGTACGGGCGTCACACACGGTGTCGGACAGATGAATGGAATTGGAACGCGGGTCATAATGGTCGGTCAGATTTCCGGAGACCTTGCCGATGGAGACATCTGAAATGCCGTAGCTTCGCAGAACAAGCTGCGCAGCGTCCGCGCCGGTCATGCCGTTCTGAGACGGAATCCGGCTGTATTTGCGGAAGGTCGATTGGACATTGGCCTGCGCCCAGAGAGCCAGAAGCACCGCGGGCAGCACATAGACAATGTACGACCAGTCAATTCGATAGAAATAGGGCATATTTTCACCTCCATTCCCCGGAAAACGGGGATTTTTTCATGGATTTTTTACTTGAGCAGGTCGCCGGCAAAGAGCTTGCGTCCGCGGAGGTAGTCGGCAGCGGACATCGGCTTTTTCCCCTCCGGAACGACGCCGGTCACGGTCAGAACACCGCCGCCGCAGGAAATGCGGATTTTGCCGCCGTCCGTGGAGAGAACGGTCCCCGGCGCGGCGTCCGAAACTTCCGTTCCGGGGGCTTCGGCGGAAGTAAGCTTGAGCAGCTTTCCGTCCGGCGTGTGCGTCACAGCGTAGGGGGCAGGCGACAGGCCGCGGATGCGGTTGAACACCTCGCGCGGCGGACGCGCAAAGTCCAGCACGCAGTCTTCCTTTGTGATTTTTGCGGCGTAGGTCCAGCCTTCCTCGGGCTGTTTTTCACGGGTGATGGTGCCGTCGAGGATGCGGTCAATCACCTGCGTCATGGCTTCCCCGGCCAGAACGGCCAGTTTATCGTGAAGGGTGCCGTAATCGTCCGCATCGGTGATGGGGCATTCGAGCTTCAGAATCATGTCGCCGGTATCCACGCCGTCGTCCATGTACATGGCGGTAATGCCGGTGACGGTTTCCCCGCCCAGAATGGCACGCTGGATGGGCGCGGCCCCGCGGTACTTCGGCAGAAGCGAGCCGTGTGCGTTGATACAGCCGTACTTCGGGTAGGAAAGGACCGAGGGGGGCAGAATCTTGCCGTACGCCACGACCACAATCATCTCGGGATCCAGCTCCCGCAGGACGGCGTCAAACGAGCCGTCGCGCAGAGTCTGCGGCTGCAGAACCGGAATGCCGTGTTCCTCGGCGAAAACCTTCACCGGCGGCGGAACGAGCTTCATTCCCCGTCCCTTCGGCTTATCGGTCTGCGTCACAGCAGCGACGATTTCCACACCTTTCTTTTCGTAAACGGCCCGCAGGCATTCCCGGGCAAGCTCCGGTGTTCCCATGAACAGTATTCTCATCCGGTTCTCCTTTGTTTTCGTTTTCTTTTTTCGGGTTTATTCTTCATCCTCGCGGTCGGCGAACAGCTCCTCAACCTCGTCGTGACTCAGAATACGGACGGCGTGGTCGGTAAACAGGTGACCGTCGAGGTGGTCAAGCTCGTGACAGAAGGCGCGGGCGGTGAGACCCTCGCCGGTGATGGTGAACTCCTCGCCGTCGCGGTTCATGGCGCGGACGGTGACCTTGGCGGGACGGTTGGTGATGCCCCAGACGTCCGGTACGGACAGGCAGCCCTCCACCTCCTGCTGTTCGCCCTCAGCGGCGATGATTTCGGGGTTAATGAGTTCGACGATTTCGTCGCCGGTATCCACGATAACAATGCGCCGCAGAATCCCGACCTGGGGAGCGGCAAGGCCGGCGCCGTTGGCGTCGATGAGGGTATCGGTCATGTCGTCGAGAAGCTGACGGATGCGGGGGGTGATTTCCGTCACCGGCCGGCACACCTTCCGCAGAATGGGGTCGCCTTCTTTGATAATGTTCAGTAAAGCCATGATGGAATCTCCTTCTTGTTCATGTACATGTATTCGATCCAAATCTATGATGAAATTTCGCAGGAAATGCGTTTTCTCAGCCATTGCAATTGGTGCAGAGACCTATACCGTCGTTGGGTTCAGGTCGACGGAAATGGTCAGCCGGCGGTTGCTTTTCGCGCCGGACACCGCCGCCGACGCCTTCTCCCTTACGGACGTTCCGGCGGTCCGGTTGTTTTTCGTTTTGTCCGCCGTCGGTGTGAACCGCGCGAACTCGCACACCAGGCCGGAAATAAAGTCTCGCGTTCTCCGGTTCAGCCGGCACTTCATGACAAACCGCATCCGGCACAGGTTCTGCACCCGGTAAACCGGCGCCTCAAACGGCCCGTACAGCACCAGCGGAACATCCCCGAATTCGGTTTTCAGCGTCTCCAGCATCCGCTCGTGCATCCGCGTCGTCACCAGCCCAAGATAGGCTTCGTCCGCGCTGGACAGTGTAATCACCGCGATGTCGCAGAACGGCGGGAAGCACAGCGCCTGCCGCAGCCGGATTTCTCCCTCGTAAAAGGCTTTGTAATCCTGACGCGCGGCATAGAGCAGCACCTCGTTTTCAGGATTGTACGTTTGAATGATGGCGGTTCCGGGGACGTTTGCGCGCCCGGCCCGCCCGATAACCTGCGTGAGCATGGCAAACGTCCGCTCCGCCGCACGGTAATCGTCCATCATCAACGCACTGTCGGAATTGAGCACGCCGACCGTTGCGACGCGGGGAAAGTCATGCCCCTTGGTCACCATCTGGGTGCCGAGCAGGACGTCCGCCTCGCCCGCGCGGAATTTGGCGAGAATCTCCTCGATGGAAAACTTCGCCTGCGTGGTATCGTGGTCCATGCGCAGGACGCGCAGATCGGGCAGCATGGCGCAGATGTCATCCTCCGCCTTCTGGGTCCCGCAGCCCATGAACAGGAAATGCTCCTTGCCGCATTCGGGACACTTTTCCGGCACCCGCATCCGGTAGCCGCACATATGGCAGACGAGCAGGCCGTTTTTCCGCCGATCCTCAAGGTAATCGTCGGACGCCGTATCCGTATCCTGCGCGAAGCGTTTGCCGCGGTTGGCGTGATACGTCAGGGTGACGGAGCAGTTGGGACAGCGGAGTCCCTTGCCGCAGCTCCGGCAGGAAACATAGCTGTTGTAGCCGCGGCGGTTCAGGAACAGAATGGACTGGTTCCCCTCCGCCTTGTCCTGCATCAGACGCGCCGCCAGCAGCTCTCCGATCGGCGAGAGGTTGCCGCTCGCCGTTTCCCCGCGCATATCAACAATCTGTACATCGGGCAGGCGGGCGTTGCCGTAACGTTCGTTCAGTTCAATCAGAGTATACGCGCCGGTTTTGGCTTTGTAGTAGCTCGTCACCGAAGGGGTCGCGGACGACAGCAGCAGAACGCATTTATGGTCGCGGCAGCGGTAGCGGGCAATATCGTGGGCATGATATTTCGGATTGGTGTCCGATTTATAGGTATATTCGTGTTCCTCGTCGATGACGATCATGCCGATGTTCGGAAGAGGGGCGAAAATGGCCGAGCGCGTTCCGATGACCACCCGGGCTTCTCCGAGACGGATGCGCCGCCACGCGTCGTAACGTTCTCCGGCCGAGAGCGCGGAATGGATCACGGCAATGTCGTCCCCGTAGCGCGCCATAAAAATGCCGACGGTCTGCGGGGTCAGGGCAATTTCCGGCACCAGCATCAGGACACCGCGCCCGTCCTCCAGCACCCGGTCGATGGCTGCGAGAATGACGTTCGTCTTTCCCGACCCGGTAATTCCGTGCAGAAGGGCGGCGGCCGCAGTCCCGCGTTCATACAGCGCGACGATTTTGTCACATGCCTCCTGCTGGTGCGGCGACAAAGTCGGACGGCTGCCGTCCCCGAACTGTTTTGCGAAGGCGCAGGCCTCGGCGGTAAAGCGGTTGCGGTAGAGGTCTTCTTTTTCGATGCGGATGTAATTTTTCTTTTCCAGGGCAGCCGCGGCGGTTTTTCCGGCGGATGGCTGGAGACCGGCGGCTTCGTAGGCCTCGTTTTCCTCCATTTTTCCGCCCTCTCCGAGGTTTGCGAGGATGGAAAGCAGCTTTTTCTGGTTCTCACCGCGCAGACGGGCGAGAAGTTCCGTGAGATACGCGTCCGTACCATCGAGCTTCTGTTCCAGAGTGAGCGATTCCGATAACGACAAAATCCGGCGGTATTTCACACCGGCGGAGCCCTTTACTTCGGAATATTTTTCACACAGACCGTACTTCACCATCTGCGCCAGAATATGCGTGCAGTCAAATTCAAATTCGGTCTGGAGGGTCTGGCGTGTGAACCGCTGACGGTTGGCGACCAGGTTGTAAACCAGGCGGCCGCGTTCTCCGAGAAGCTCCAGCGCCTTTTCCAGCGAATAATCCGAGACCCGCTCGTCTTCGGAAAGAACGCGGTAGGAGTGCACGACCTTCGACATGGCGGCGGAAGGAACTGCGGCCCGCACCGCCTCTCCGAAGGTGCAGAGCGTGTACTCCTTCACGAAGCGGCAGAGACCGAGCATTTCCTCCGACAGCAGCGGCTCGTCGCCGAACACGGAAAAAATGGGCTTCATGCGCTCCTCCTCCGTGTCCGTATAGCCGCACTCGAAGACAATGCCGGTCATTCTGCGGTTGCCGATGCCGAACGGAATTTCAACCAGCGCGCCCGGAACCACGGATTCCTCCAGGAGGTCGGGTACATAGTAACTGTACGCCTTATCCGCGTAATACGGTACGTCCAGCACGTACACGCGCGCACGTTTCGCCATAACCTTCTCCCTCTGAACCTGTTTTATTCTTCGTCCCCGCTGGTTTCCCGTTCTTCTGTCTCATCGGGTGTTTCGAAATCGTCCTCTGCCTGTTCGTCGGATTCGTGCTTTTCAAATTCCTCCGGCGTATGTCCGCCGAGCATTTCCACCGTTCCGTCCGGCTCGATGATTTTGAACTCCCCGCTGTACAGACCGGAGATGGCCGTCTTGACTGCCTTTTCGTCGCGGTATTCGCGTTTGATCATGCTGGCGATGTTTTT
>JBJFGC010000418.1:0-7921 GCA_051892315.1 Eubacteriales bacterium | reverse complement strand
CGTAGGATTGCCGCATTTTCAGCTTCGCGGTCACTTCGTCCCCGTGAGCCAGCGCCTTCGTCAGCGAGTAGGACATCAGGAAGAAATTCCCGACCGCCAGCACGTAGCCGATCAGACAGCCGAGTGCGACGGAAGCGTCGAATTTCCCGAGAAAGACGAACACCAATGCGAGAACGGCGGTACAGGCCAGGCAGCCCAGCGCCATATAGCCAGTCTCTTTCTTTACGATCGGATCAAGTTTCATAAGCTTCTCCGTTCATGAATGATTTTTCTCATCATGATTGTATGCGTTCCCCACGTGCCAGGATTCCTCCGGATCACGTTTCGGGGAAAGCGGCGGACGCTCGACGGCTTTTTTCGCGTCGCTTCTTCGTTCGTCCTGAAGGAAGGCCCGGATGCTCCGGTAAGCACCGCAGCCGGAACTGATCAGCCCCACCAGAAGCGCGGCAACGATGACCCATTCGCCCACGCCGAACCGGCTCCGCAGCCAGACCGCAAACAAAATGCAGAGCACAAGCGGCGTCACGACAGACAAACCGAAGCCGGCCACCCCGCCGATGCGTCCGAGCGACCGCATCATCTCATGGAGAGAATTCTGCTGTTTCATGTTACATGATTCCTATTGGGACAATTGGTTCACAATTGTACGATTTTTCAGACGAGAGATTTCCCTTTGTTATAAGGATAACACGGAAAAACCGCGTTATTCAGTCCAAAGGGAAACGGAAGAAAAATTTTTGCCGGCACGGACGGCTCAGGACCGTACGTACTGAAAAAGGGCGAGGGAGAAGTACGTGACCGTCTCCTCCCTACCCTTTCTGTTTTCTTTATTCTTATTGCAGATTTAGAATTGTAGGCCTGTATGCCGGAGCGTTTGCCTTAATCAGCGAGCTCGTTCAGCATAGCGTACGCCTTGCGGAAGCTTTCTTTCTTTTCCGCGATGAACTTTTCCATTTCCGCAAGCTCCTCGGCGGAATACTTGTCGGTCATGCCCGGCTTGAGGGTACCCTTATACATCCGGTCGAGAACCTGAGACCAGCCGATGTTGCAGGTCGTGATTTCGCCGGCACGTTCGACAACCACGAGGTCGGAGTTGCCCGCGAGCAGCTCGTCAACGGCGCGGACGCCCATTTTGGTTGCGAGAAGACGGTCGCCGAGGGTCGGGGAACCGCCGCGGACCGTATGCGCCAGACGGCAGAACTTGGACTCAACCCAAAGACGGTCGTTGCCTTCCTTTTCGGCCAGCTCTTTCGTAACCGCGGTAATCTTCTTTGCAAGTTCTTCGCCGAGCGTCGGGAAAGCTTCCGAGACAATGATGAGGAAGCCGCGCTTGCCTTCTCTGCGGAGACGGATGATCTTATTGATGCAGGCCTCTTCGTCAAAGGGCGCTTCGGGGATAACGGCGGCAACCGCGCCGGAAGCGAGAGCGGTATTGAGGGTAATATCGCCGGCACCGCGGCCCATAACTTCGACGACGTTGCAGCGTGCGTGGGACTCACAGGTATCGCGGAGGCGGTCGACGTTTTCGATGACGGTGGTCATCGCGGTATCGAAGCCGATGGTATTGTCGGAAGCGGTAATATCGTTATCAATGGTGCCGGGAATCCCGATGGTAGGGATGCCGCGCTGGGAGAGGTCGGTCGCACCGCGGAAGGTACCGTCACCGCCGATGGCAACGACACCGTCAATTTCGTGCTTCTTGAGGACGGCGATGGCCTTCTGCATTCCTGCTTCTTCCTTGAACTCCAGACAGCGGTCGGAGTACAGGAACGTACCGGAAAGCATAATCTTATTGGACACCTCCCGGTTGGTCAGCGGAATCATTTCGTCATGAATCATCCCGCGGTAACCGCCGTAGATTCCCATGACCTGAACCCCGCGTGCGTTCGCCGCTCTGGTGACCGCCCGGACGGCTGCATTCATGCCTGGAGCGTCGCCGCCGGAAGTAAGAACGCCAATCTTTCTGAATTTCTGTGCCATATTTATCGTGCCTTTCCTTCATTTTCATTAAAATTCTACGTTCCTTATTGTAATACAAATCCCATAAAAAATCAAGTGGTTTTTATGATATTTTCTCGTGTCAGCGGGGTTTCCTTCCTTTTGCACGGGAAGGACGCCTGGGCCCTTTCCGGGAATATCCCGGAAATCCCCGCTCCAGCAGATATTTTCTCCTATCCTCTTGCAATCTTTGCATACAGGAAGTATAATAACAGGTAATCGGATTGGACGATAACCATGAACCTGTTGGAAAGGATAAAAAGAAAGAATGCGAATGGTTGTTAAAGTGGGAACCTCCACGCTGGCACACCCGACCGGACAGCTGAATATCCGGCATATGGAGGAGCTTTGCAAGGTATTGTCAGACTTAAAGAACGCGGGAAACGAGATTCTTCTGGTTTCGTCCGGCGCAATCGGGATGGGGATGGGAAAGCTGCATCTGCGGGAGCGGCCGAAGACCCTGCCGGAAAAGCAGGCGGCCGCGGCCGTTGGCCAGTGCGAGCTGATGTACACCTACGACAAACTTTTTTCCGAATATAGCCACACCGTCGCGCAGATCCTTCTCACCGGAAGTGACGTGCGCGACGAAAAACGGCGCCTGAACTTCATCAACACGATGGAACGTCTGCTGGAGCTTTCCGTTCTGCCCGTCATCAATGAAAACGACACCGTTGCCACCGACGAAATCATCATCGGCGACAACGATACCCTCGCCGCCATCGTCGCCGTCCACTGTCACGCGGATCTGCTCATCCTTCTCTCCGACATCGACGGCCTCTACACCGCCAACCCACGCACCGACCCTTCCGCGACTCTCATTCCCGTCGTCACCGACGTCACGCCGGAAATCATCGCCTCCGCCGGCGGCAGCGGTTCCGCCATCGGCACCGGCGGTATGCAGACCAAGCTCACCGCAGCCGTCTCCGTCATGGCCGCCGGCTGCGACATGGTGATTGCGAACGGCAAGGATCCTCGTGTGCTTTACGACATTCTCGAGGGCAGGAACGTCGGTACGCGGTTTCTTGGAAAGGAGAGGAAATAAGACAGGTTCCCAAGGGAAAGATTTCCAAAAAACGAACGCCACACAAACGAAAGAAACGGAGTTCCCTATGAAAACAACTCTTGAAATCATGCAGGAGGCTGCGTCGGCGAAGGCGGCCATCATGACCGCACCGACGGAAGACAAAAACCGGATTCTCACCGCAATGGCCGAACGGCTTACGGAAGCAGCGGACCGGATTCTCGCTGCGAATGAACTCGATATGGCTGACGCCGGCGGACGGCTGTCAACCGTGATGCTCGACCGGCTGAAACTCACCGACGCGCGCATCCGCGCCATGGCCGACGGCATCCGCGAGGTCGTGAAGCTGCCCGACCCCGCGTGGCAGATCACCGAATCCCATACCCGCACGGACGGATTGCAGATTTCCAGAACCAGCGTCCCGCTCGGCGTCATCGCCATCATCTACGAAAGCCGGCCGAACGTCACCTCCGACGCGGCGGCACTCTGCATCAAGGCCGGCAGCGCGGTTCTTCTCCGCTCCGGACGCGATGCTTACCGCACCTCGGCCGAAATCGTCCGCGCCCTGCGGCAGGGCTGCACAGACGCCGGCTACCCCGAAACCCTCATCGGTCAGGCCGAGGATACCTCCCGCCAAAGCTCCCTCGACCTCATGAATGGCGTCGGGCTCGTCGACCTGCTCATCCCGCGCGGCGGCAAGGGTCTGATCCGCGCGTGCGTCGAAAACGCAAAGGTCCCCTGCATTGAAACCGGTACGGGCATCTGCCACATTTACGTGGATGAAACCGCCGACCTCGATATGGCGCTCGCGATCGTCGATAACGCCAAAACAAGCCGCCCGTCCGTCTGCAACGCCGCAGAGGTCTGCCTTGTCCATAAAAAAATCGCCCGCGACTTCCTGCCCAAACTGCGCGAACGTCTTGTGGAACAGCGGAAAGCCGAAGGAAAAGTTCCGGTCGAGCTTCGCCTGGACGAAACCTGCGCAGGCATCATCGACGGTACCCCCGCCGGCGGGGAAGACTTCGATACCGAATTTCTCGACTATATCCTCGCCGTTCACGCGGTCGACTCCGTGGACGACGCCATCGCACACATCGCCGCTCACTCCACCCACCACAGCGAAGCCATCGTCACCCGCGACGACCGTGCGGCGGAGGCCTTCACCCGCGGCGTGGACAGCGCGGCCGTCTACGTCAATGCAAGCACCCGCTTCACGGACGGCGGCGAATTCGGTCTCGGCTGCGAGATGGGCATTTCCACGCAAAAGCTCCATGCGCGCGGTCCGATGGGTCTGCGGGAGCTTTGTACCTATAAATACATCGTACGCGGCAGCGGAAATGTGCGGTAAAGGGTCCCGGCAAACGCTTTCAGAAAAAGGAGATGGATCAATTTTTATGTATACCGTTGGTTTTATTGGAATCGGAAATATGGGCGGCGCCCTGATGAGCGCCGTTGCAAAAAAGGTTGGGACGGACCTTCTGGTCTGCGATCTTGACCAGAAAAAGGTCGCCGCTGCGGTTGAAACGTACGGCTGTGCCTCCGGAACCTCTGTGGACGCGGCACGTGAATGCCGGTACCTTTTCCTCTGCATGAAGCCGCAGATGGCAGAAGACAGCCTCCGGGCCATTGCGCCCGCGCTCGCGGAACGAACCGATGCGCCGGTCATCGTCTCCATCATGGCAGGCGTAACGACGGATTCCGTCCGGCGGATGTGCGGCGGGGACTACAAGGTCATCCGCATCATGCCCAACGTCGCGGCAGCGGTCGGTGAATCCATGACGCTCTGCACCCGCACGGACAACGTAACGGACGAGGAGCTTGACACCTTCCTTGCCTTTCTGTCGGAATCCGGAAAAATCGACCTCCTTCCGGAAAAGCTCATCGATGCGGGCATGGCCCTCTCCGGCTGCGGTCCGGCGTTCGTGTGCATGTTTGCCGAAGCCCTCGCGGACGGCGCGGTCGCATGCGGCGTTCCCAGAAAATCCGCGATGGATTATGCGATTCAGACCCTGATCGGCACAGCCACGCTCCTGCGCGAAACGGGAAAACACCCAGGTGTGCTGAAGGACGAAGTCACCAGTCCGGCCGGAACCACAATTGCCGGTGTGCGCGTTCTTGAGGAACACGCCTTCCGCGGTGCGGCAGCCGAAGCCGTCGTCGCGGCCTATGAGAAGACAAAAAGCCTGAACTGAGGAAAAATGCGGCAAAACGAAAACTTGACTCAACGTATTGGAAGCTGGACGGCGCAGGAGAACATACAATCCCTATGCATCCCAAAGGAACCGTATCGCTTGAACCTCCGCGGCTTCTTTTGCAAAGGTTTGTTCCCGCCGAGAGGAAGATTTCTGACAGAAGCAGAATAAGAAAAGTCTGCCGGCTCCCCTTACAGCCGCAAATTTTTTGAAAAAACTTTTGGGAAACCTATTGACAAAGCGGGATTTTATGATATAATAGTTTCGAAAACAGAGATTCAGTCTCAATAATAAACTTATCAAAAAATTTTATACCGAACATAAAGGAGTATCAAATTATGAAAAAGTGGAAATGTCTCATCTGTGGTGAAATCGTAGAAAGCGATGTCCGTCCGGACAAATGTCCTCTCTGCAAGGCTCCCGGCGAAAAGTTCGTGGAAGTTGTTGAAGACGACATGACCTGGGCAACCGAGCATGAAGTCGGCGTAACCGAAGGCGTACCGCAGGAAATCATCGACGGTCTCCGCGCAAACTTCAACGGCGAATGCACCGAAGTCGGTATGTACCTTGCTATGGCAAGAGTTGCGTTCCGTGAAGGCTATCCGGAAATCGGTCTGTACTGGGAAAAGGCAGCATGGGAAGAAGCAGAACACGCTTCCAAATTTGCAGAACTCCTCGGTGAAGTAGTAACTCCTTCCACCAAGAAGAACCTCGAACTCCGTGTAGCAGCAGAAAACGGCGCAACCGCCGGCAAGTTTGAGCTTGCAAAGCTCGCAAAGCAGAACAACCTCGACGCCATCCACGACACCGTTCACGAAATGGCAAAGGACGAAGCAAGACACGGCCGTGCGTTCAAGGGCCTGCTTGACCGGTACTTCAAGGACTAATTCTAATCGAATAGACGCAATATCCGGGAGGGAACAGGAAACTGTTCCTTCTTTTTTTTGCGGGGGTGTGGAAACAGGTGTGAAAGGTGTGAGGCTGAGGAGGGGGATTTTCGGGCTGATGTGGAAGGTCTGAATGTGGAAAGTGGAACCTGTGGTTTCGTGAATTTTGATGTGTATATATAACATATAGATAACCAAATAGGCTTGGACATACCTGTCGTTACACCTACAACACCTTCCGGCAGAACAGAAAATTCTGCAAAGGTTAATGATGTAGCAAATGAGGAACCTGTTTCGGATATCCCGGCAAATGTTGAACCAAAAGAGGTTAAAGACATCCCGAATGATACTGTCACCGTAGTTTTTCCCGTGGTTTATCAGCCTGTTTCAGAAGCCAAACCGGAAAATAAACCTCCAAAGGCAACACAACTGCGAATTGCTCCGGAAATCAATCGTGTGGAAATCATCGATTTTATTAACAGAAAGGGTTATCTGACTTACTTGGTACGTCAGGCTAGAATCAATGATTATCTGAAATCGCTGCTGGACCTTGCCACTCTTCTGACACACAGCCTCATCTATCAGGATGCACGTGACGAAGTGATCGAGGATGTTGTCGGATTGATTCGTTCTTACATCGAGGAACTTCACCAGACAGGGAAATATGAGGAATTGGCTGAACAGGTGTTGCAGTTCAAACTTTCCGTACAGGTGTTTGACCCCTTTGGACAGGCATTGCAGGATAATTATTCGGACAACTACACCTTAATATCGGAAAGCGATCTTGACAGACAGCTGCGCAATGCAGATGCCAAACTAGGCAGATACGTTTTTCATAACATCTATGGCGTAAGATATTACGATGATGAAAATCCCAATGCGTACAAGATTGACTGCATTCTTTTCGCAGCAGATGAGGAGTGCAGAACAAATCTCGGAAAATATGCGAAAAATAAACTGAGAGAATTCTCATCAAAATACCGTATAGCTGTTGCCAATAAGTCAGAAGCGTGCAAGAAGAAATACCATGATATTATGGCAGACAGTTCTGTTGTCAGTGAACAGCTCTTTTCAATCCCTGAAAATATCAGTGTAAGAGAAGACCCTGATGGTATTGAATTCGAAAATCACCTTCTTGTTTCACCGGAAACAGGTGTTGCGAAAATCAAGTTCAGTAGCAGTTGGGAATCAGCACTGATTGAGGAAGAAGCTCGGAGTAACGATTTTGTTTGTTGGGTACATAATCCTGCCAAAGCAGCATGGGCTCTCTGTTTACCTTATGATGTAGGTATTGAAAAGAAATCCTTCTATCCTGATTTTCTTATCGTTCGCAGTGATCCGGAGGTTGATTACGTAGTCGACATTCTGGAACCTCATGGAGATCAGTACGCAGACAATCTGCCCAAGGCAAAAGCATTGGCGGATTATGCTAAAAAAGAAGAACGGATTGGCAGAATTCAGTTGATTCGCAAGAAGACAGATGCCGGAGGGAACAGTCGTTTTTGCAGGCTGGAACTTACAGACATTACAATCCGTGATAAAGTGCTACAGGCAGTTTCTAGTGATGAACTCAACCATATTTTTGAGACTGACGGAATTTATTCTTAAAGAACTTTACGACGGACGAAAAATCTGTGGAAAGTATGAAAGATAAGATTCAACAAAATCGGACAGGTGTAAATGCCTGTCCTTTTTAATGTGGCATATTCTGATACTGTATGAAATGGACGATTAATTTTTAAATTCAAACAGACATAACAGCAGGTATTTACTGCGAAAATCATGAACGGAACGATAGATATGACAAACAGAAAGATAAAGAT
>JBJFGC010000417.1:0-2048 GCA_051892315.1 Eubacteriales bacterium | reverse complement strand
GCACGCGGTGGCTTACCGTGCCCTGTCCCTGCTGATCCGCCGTCCGCCGGGACGGGAAGCGTACCCGGGCGACGTTTTCTACCTGCATTCCCGTCTGCTTGAGCGTGCCGCACGGGTTGCGCCGCAATACGGCGGAGGCTCCATCACGGCCCTCCCGATCATTGAGACGCAGGCGGGCGACGTGTCGGCCTATATCCCGACAAACGTCATTTCCATTACGGACGGACAGATCTTCCTTGAAACCGAGCTGTTCCACGCGGGCATCATTCCGGCGGTCAACCCCGGTATTTCGGTCTCCCGTGTCGGCGGAAACGCGCAGATCAAGGCGATGAAGAAGGTCGCCGGACGGCTCAAGCTGCTGTACTCGCAGTACCGGGAGCTTCAGTCCTTTGCGCAGTTCGGCTCGGACCTTGACGCGGACACCAAATCCCGTCTGGCGCAGGGCGAGCGCATCGTGCAGATTCTGAAGCAGGACAAGAACTCGCCGGTTGCGGTGGAAATGCAGGTGGCGATTATTTACGCGGTCATCAACGATTATCTGAAGGATGTCGCTGTGGCGGATGTCAGCGAATACGAGAAGGAGCTGTACGAATACTTGTCGGCAAACTACGATGAACTGATGCGGCGCATTGCCGAAACCGGCCTTCTGACCGACGAAGACAACGCCCTTCTGGACACCGCGCTGACCGGATTCACGGAAAAATTCCTGGACGGCCGCAAGGTGAAGGATTGATAAGACATGGGAGCGAATATAAAAGCGATACGCGCGCGCATCAAAAGCGTAGAATCCACGCGGCACATCACAAAGGCGATGGAGCTGGTTGCGTCGTCGAAGGTCAAACGGGCCACGGCGAAGATGGAGCAGTCGCGCTTTTACCGTTCCGTGATGCTGGACGCGTTTGCAGACCTCTCAACGGCGGATACGCAGTATTCCAGACAGCGGGAAGCGTCGCTTCCGACGCTGTACATCATCGTTGCGGGGGACCGCGGTCTGGCGGGCGGCTACAACAGCAACATTTTCCGTTCCGCAGAGCTGATGATGAAGGAAAACGACGCGGTTCTGCCCATCGGGAAGCGGGCGGTGGAGTATTACGTTCACCACGGCCGCGACGTCATTACGCGGGAATTTACGTCATGCGAGGCAATGACGTCGGACCAGTGTTCCCGCGCGGCTTACCTCATCCGGGATATGTACGACCGTGGGGAGCTTGGCGCGGTGCGGCTGATTTCGACGGAGTTTGTGTCGATGCTGACGCAGAGTCCGAACCTGACCTACCTTCTTCCGCTGGAAAAGGGAAAAAACAAAACGAAAACATCCGTGAAACCTGCGGAAACGCCGGCCTCCTCTGCCGCCCTGGTGGAATACGAGCCCTCGGCGGAAGCGGTTCTCGCGGCGTTGATTCCGGAATACATCGCGGGGGTTCTCTACTCGTCGGTATGCGAAGCCTTTGCTTCCGAGCTGGCCGCGCGCCGTGCTGCGATGGACACTGCGACCAAAAATGCCGACGAAATGCTGGAAAACCTCAGCCTGAAGTACAATCGTGCCAGACAAAGCGCCATCACGCAGGAAATCACTGAAATTGTGGCAGGGGCGAATGTGTGATGCTTCTATACGACACAGTCGGGCTGAAACCGAACGCTCTGCACTCAAACTTTGTTAAAACATTTTCCTGAACGTTTTTGAGGGTGGGGTGCGGGGAGGAGACTTTTAAAAAAAGTCTCCTCCCCGCAAAAACAATATAAATGGAGTAAACAATATGGCAACAGAAAAACATAACATCGGACGGGTCACGGAAGTGAAGGGACCGGTCATAGACGTGCGGTTTGGGGAAGGCGAACTGCCCCAGGTTCTGTCGGCGCTGGAGATTGAGACCGGCGGACGGAAGCTCACCGCCGAGGTTGCGCAGCACGTCGGGGACAACGTCGTGCGCTGTATTGCGATGAGCTCGACGGACGGGCTGGTGCGCGGAACAGCGGCGGTGGACACCGGTCATGCCATTCGCGTACCGGTCGGACAGGAGACGCTCGGCAGAATTTTCAACGTGCTT
>JBJFGC010000416.1:0-7946 GCA_051892315.1 Eubacteriales bacterium | reverse complement strand
ATAATTTCCGCAATTTTTCCCTGTCCAATGATGGAGTAGCCCTCGCGGCCGATGCCGGTATTCATAAACAGCTCGTAAATGTCGCGCAGACGAACCTTTTTTCGGTTGATGAAGTATTCGCTGTCACCGCTGCGGTAATAGCGGCGTGTGACGGTGACTTCGTCGTACGGCGAAGCAAGGACGCGCGGCACCGCGCTGTCGTCGAAGGTGACGGACACCTCCGCAAAACTCATGGGCTTTTTGTCGTCCGAACCGGCAAAAATGACATCCTCCATTTTGCTGCCGCGGATGTTCTTTGACGATAGCTCGCCAAGAACCCAACGCATGGCATCCGTGATGTTGGATTTCCCGCTTCCGTTTGGACCGACGATCACGGTGACGCCGCTGTTGAATTTCAAGAGGGTACGATCAGGAAAGGACTTGAAGCCGTGCAGCTCCAGCGACTTTAAATACATGGCGTTCCCTCCTTGTTTGGGTTTATTTGTATATTATAACGCGTCACATTGTCTTTTTCAATGAATTTGACAGATTTTACACTATATTTAATTTCTATTCTTATTTTATTGCGCCGCTTTTGCCCGACGGCCATGGACAAATCGCCCCGCGGGACCGCCACCGTAACACAGCTTCCCTTCTCCGGCGGATGACGGTCGAGGGCTTCGCAGATACGGCGGTAATAAAGCTCGCCGGATATCAGCTCACCGAGTGCCGGATGGTTCGGTCCCGCGAAATACGCAGAAGCGGAGTGAAGATTCTCGCTCTCGCACAGGCCAATGCGCAGACACGGTACATCATGCCGGACAAACACATCAAGAACGGCGGCGCCGCGTTCCACTGCTTCCTCGACGGTGAGGGGTCGATAATCGCCGGAGAGCGTCATACGGTATAGCTCGGTATCGCAAAAGACGATGGTTGGGTAAATGCGCGTGCCCGCTGCACCGAGGCGGCAGATTTCTTCCGCACAGGCAAGCTCGTCCGACAGCGCGGCGCCCGGAAGGCCGAGCATCATCTGCCCGACCACAGCAAATCCGGCATCACGGAGCAGAGTCATCGCTTTTCGGGACTGCTCGGCCGAATGCCCGCGCCGGCACGCGGTAAGGACGCTTTCCGAAAAGGACTGAATCCCAAGCTCGACGGCGGAAATGGTATAATTTTTCAAAATGCCGAGGATTTCCCCGTCAATGTAGTCCGGACGAGTGGACATACGGATGCCGGAAACCCGTCCGGAACGGACATAGGACTGGGCGAAATCGAGAAGTGCCACCATTTCCCCGCGATCGATTCCGGTGAAAGAGCCGCCAAAAAACGCGATTTCGCAGACGGTTTCCTCCTTCACCGTGGAAAGAACGGTATCAATGTTTTTTTGGATCATATCCGGTACAAAAGAAGAAACGCCCGAAATCGCGCGTTGATTGCAGAATACACACATATTCGGGCATCCAAGGTGCGGGATAAACACCGGTATGTTGACATGGGAGGTTTTCATCACACCGTGCGGCCGTCATTCGGCCTCACCGAACAGAATCAGCGCCTCGTGCGCCGCCTGCTGTTCGGCTTCCCGCTTGGTTTTCGCTTCTCCCCGGCCGATAACATTGCTGTTAAGGCGTGCTTCGACCTTGAAATACCGGCTGTGAGCGGGTCCGCTTTCTTCGGTACAGATGTACTCAAGAATTTCACCGTTGACCTGCTGGACAACCTGCTGGAGCGCAGTCTTATAGTCGACGAAAACGCCGGTTCTGGTGATGTAGTCGATTTCGTCGGCGATGAATGGGAGGAGGAAGCGCTCAATCACTTCAAAGGATTCGCCAGTATCGAGGTAGATGGCCGCGAGAAGAGCCTCAAACGCGTCCGCCGTAATGGAAGGACGATGGCGGCCGTCGTTCATGCTTTCGCCGTGACCGAGGTACATGTAGTCACCCAGGGAAATGGCTGCCGCGTATTTCGCCAGAGCCTTCTCACAAACGACAGCGGCACGAATTTTGGTGAGGTCCCCTTCCTGCTTGCTCTTGTATTTTTCAAAAATGTAGGAACTGACGACGATGGACAAAACGGAATCCCCGAGAAATTCAAGACGTTCGTTGAACGGAACCTTTTGTCCCTTCGATTTTTTTTCGTTCGAGTAGGACGAATGGGTCAGCGCGACCTGAAGCAGCTCTTTGTTCTGAAATGTATAGCCGATACGGGCTTCAAGCCCCTCGGCCGGTTTCGGCTGTGCCTGATTGTTCATTCTGTTTGCTCCAAACCAATTTTATTTTTTCTGTCCCTGCATGGCGGCGGCAATTTCGTCGATGACGCCGTTTTTGACAAAGGCCTCTGCCTGACGGATCGCATTGCAGATGGCTTTCGCGTCGGAACTGCCGTGGGCTTTGATGACAGGCTTCTGAAGTCCGAGGAGAGGCGCGCCGCCGTATTCGGAAGCGTCGAAGGTATGCTTGAGCTGGCGAAGATGCTCCTTCATGACAAGAAAGGACATTTTGGTCATGACGTTCTGCGTATACATATTCTTCAGCATGCCGAACATAAATTTGGACATGCCCTCAATCAGCTTGAGAGTGACGTTTCCGGTAAAGCCGTCGGTGACGAGAACGTCACACGGCGCGGTCGGAATATCCTTTCCCTCGATGTTTCCCGCAAACCGAACAAAATCGGATTCTTTCAGTTTCTGGTACGCGTCGATCTGAATCTGGGTACCTTTATGCTCCTCTGTGCCATTGTTGAGAAGGCCGACCTCGGGACGTTCGACGCCCTGCACGTTTTTCATATAAATCGACCCCATCATAGCCCACTGAACGAGGTAATCCGCCGTGGCGTTGATGTTGGCGCCGCTGTCCATCATCAGGATGGGGCGTTCAAAGGGAAGAATGGTGGCGATGCCGGAACGCTGTACCCCCGGAAGGTTCCGGATAATCAGGGAGGAACCAAGGTGGAGCGCGCCGGTATTTCCGGCCGAGACAAAAGCATCTCCACCTTCCTTGAGGAGCTGGAGTCCGACGCTCATGGAAGAATCCTTTTTGGTGCGCACCACCGAAATCGGATCATCCTCCATGGTAATGACTTCGTTGGCCGGAACAATCTCAATCATCCGGCTGTCCGCCTCGCAGTCGTGCAGATGCTGTTCAATGATTTTCTGGTTTCCCACGAGAATCAGCCTGGATTTGTATTTCTGCGCAGCAAGCGCTGCGCCTTCGACAATCGCCTTGGGCGCGTTGTCCCCGCCCATAGCGTCAATGATGATTTCCATTGGTTTTACTCCATGTGGTTATCCGAGATTTTTGAGAATTTTGACAAATTCGTCCGTTTTTTCGAGAGCGCGGACGGCGTAGGCTTCGTTGCGGAACTTTTTGCCGCCCTTTACTTTCTTGGCGAGGGGCGGGATAATACCGAAATTGGCGTTCATCGGCTGGAACTGGGTCTTGTCCCCACGTGCAACGTAATGCGCCATTGCACCGATCATGGTTTCTTCCGGAAAGAAGAGCGGCGTTCTTCCGCGGGACTGCAGCGCCGCGTTCGTTCCCGCGACAAAACCGGAGGCTGCGGATTCGATGTAGCCCTCCACACCGGTCATCTGACCGGCAAAATAAAGTTTCCGGTTTCCGCGGAAGGAGTAGTCCGGCTCCAGAAGCTCCGGAGAATTCAGGAAGGTGTTGCGGTGCATCACACCGTAGCGATGAAATTCCGCGTTTTCCAGTCCGGGAATTTTACGGAAAACGCGGCGCTGTTCGGGAAATGTGAGGTGGGTCTGGAAACCGACGAGGTTGAACATCGTCCCCGCAGCATTTTCGCGGCGAAGCTGGACGACGGCATAATATTCCTCACCGGTCTCGGGATGACGGATTCCCACCGGCTTCATCGGACCGAAGCGAAGCGTGTCTTCCCCGCGCGCCGCCATGACCTCCACCGGCATGCAGCCTTCAAAGACCTTGAGTTTTTCGCCCTTTTCAAAATCATGCAGCTCGGCGGTTTTCGCCTCCGTAAGCGCATGATAAAACGCGCGGTACTCCGCCTCATTCATCGGACAGTTGATGTAATCCGGCGTTCCCTTATCATAACGGGTGGCGTAAAAGGCTTTGGTCATATCAATGGTTTCCGCATCCACAATGGGGGCCGCGGCATCGTAAAAGTGCAAACTGTTGCCGCCAATCAGGTCCGCAATGCGGTCAGCCAGTGCATCGGAGGTGAGCGGTCCGGTGGCGATGACGGTGATTTCCTCCGCCGGAAGCTCAGTCATTTCCCTCTCGACAACTGTAACTTCGGGATGGGAACGCAGTTTCTCCGTGATGTACTCGGAAAAGAGCGTCCGATCCACGGCCAGCGCGCCGCCGGCCGCGACCTGTGTTTTTTTCGCCGCTTCCATAATCAGCGAGCCGAGACGGGAAAGCTCCTCCTTGAGCAGGCCGACGCCGTTGGTCAGCTCGGCCGAACGGAGCGAATTGGAGCAGACAAGCTCGGCAAAAGTATCGGAATGATGCGCGGGGCTCTTTTTCTGCGGCTTCATTTCATAAAGCGTGACATGCGCACCGTGATGGACTGCCTGCCATGCCGCTTCGCTCCCTGCCAGTCCCGCGCCGTATACATTGATGTTGTTCATTCTTCCGGATTGCCTTCGTTGGTTTCCTCCGGCGGAAGGTCGACCTTATAGCCGCAGGATTCGGTTTTGCACACAAGCTGATTCTTTCCCTTTTTACGGTAGAGCATCCCGCCGCAGGGCGGACATTTTTCCGCCGTCGGCATATCCCACGAGGAAAACTTGCAGTCCGGATAACGGGAGCAGCTGTAAAACACCGTTTTGTTTCTGCCGTATTTTGTGACAATGTCCGCGCCGCATTCGGGGCAGGCGACACCCAGGGAACGGGTTTTCTGCTTGGTGAACTTACATTCAGGATAGCGGGAGCAGGCGTAGAAGCTGCCGTAACGTCCATTGCGGAGAATCATGTCTGCGCCGCACAGCTCACACTTCATCGGTGCAATTTCCGGCACCTTTTCGACCAGACCTTCGCCGGCTTTGGCAAGAGGCTTGGTGTTTTTGCAGGCCGGATAATTCGGGCAGGCAGCAAATTTGCCGTAGCGTCCGTTTTTGACGACCATCCGGCTGCCGCAGTGCTCACAGATGATGTCGGTTTCTTCGGCAGGAAGCTCGATTTCGTTGGTGTCGATGTTTTCGAGCGCACGGTCAAGCTCACTCTTGAAGCCGCCGTAAAAGTCGTTGAGGACGGTCAGCATCGCGCATTTGCCGTTTTCGATATCGTCGAGACGATCCTCCATTGACGCAGTAAACCGGTAATCCACGATGTCCGGAAAATACTGGCACATGAGCTGGGTTGTGATTTCACCGAGGGGCGTTGGGACAAACGATTTCCCCTCGCGCTTGACGTAGCCGCGCGAAATAATGATGGTGATAATGGGCGTATACGTACTCGGACGGCCGATGCCCTTCTTCTTCAGAAAATCGACGAGAGAGGCTTCGTTGTAGCGGGCCGGCGGCTCCGTATAATGCTGTGTCGGCGTGACCGACTGCGCGTCGAGCAGCTCGCCTTCCTCAACCGGCGGAATGCGCATGTTGTCGTCCACGGTCTCAGATTCGTCGGCGGATTCCTCATAAAGTGCCATATAACCGGCAAACTTTACTGTATAACCGCTCGCGCGGAAAAGATATCCTGCGCAGGTGAAGTCGGTCTGAACCGTCGCAAGCTCGGCGGACTCCATCTGGCTGGCGATGAAGCGGTCCCAGATAAGTTTGTACAGCTTATACTGGTCGGCGGAGAGGAGCTTTTTGATGGAAGACGGTTCCAGTTTGGCGTCAGACGGCCGGATGGCTTCGTGCGCGTCCTGCGCGCCCGCGGAGGATTTGTAGACGCGTGGGTTTTTCGGATAATAGTCCTCGCCGTAGCGGGAAACAATATAGTCCTTCGCGTCTTCCTGCGCTTCCGGTGAAATACGGGGCGAGTCGGTACGCATGTAGGTAATCAGACCCTGCGTCCCGCCAAAGCCTGCGCCGAGATTGATCCCCTCGTACAGCTCCTGCGCCACCTTCATGGTCCGCTGTGACTGGAAGTTCAGCTTGCGGGAGGCCTCCTGAAGGAGCGTCGAAGTGATGAACGGCGGGGCGGGATTTTTCATTTTCTTTCCCTTTTTGATGTCCGCGACAAGGAACGGCTTTCCCTTCACCGCGTCCACCACCTGCATGGCGGCCTCCTCGTTCGGAAGGTCGATTTTGGCCTTGGTTTCCGCGTCGCCGAAGAATTTCGTCTCAAAGGAACGTCCCTCTACCGTCTGCAGCACCGCGCCGATGGTCCAGTATTCCTCCGGCTCAAACGCGCGGATCTCGTTTTCGCGATCCACGATGAGCTTGGTAACCGCCGACTGCACCCGGCCGGCGGAAAGTCCGCTTTTTACAGCCTTCCAAAGGAAGGGGCTGACCTTATAGCCGATGATACGGTCGAGGATCCGACGGGTTTCCTGCGCGTTGACAAGATCCATATCAATTTCGCGCGGATGCTTGATGGCCTCCTTGACGACGGACTTGGTGATGGAATTGAAGGTCACGCGCAATGCCTTTTCTTCCGGAATGCCAAGAGCGGTGGCAAGATGCCATGCGATGGCCTCGCCTTCCCGGTCCGGGTCCGTTGCGAGATAGATCTTATCGGCCTTTTTGACCTCTTTTTTCAGTTCCTTGATAAGGTCACCCTTACCGCGAATATTTATATAATGCGCTTCAAAATTATGTTCGATGTCCACGCCGAGTGTGGATTTCGGCAGATCGCGGACGTGTCCCTTGGAGGCGAGGACTTTGTAATTGGAACCAAGATAGTTCTTGACCGTGCTCGCCTTGGTGGGAGACTCCATGATAAGAAGATGTGCCATTGTTCTTCCCTTCGTTTCTTAATATGGGGATAAGTTTTCATCGCTTTCCGACAAGATGCTGTCATCCTCCTCCGACGGAACGCGCATAAAGTAGCCGCCCCCGCCGGATTCAACCGCGCCTGCCAATTCCAGCATTGTCAGGGCACTGAGTACGGTTCCGACCGGGGTATCCGCGTCCACCAGTTCATCGGGGAGGGTCGGTAC
Organism: Eubacteriales bacterium; assembly: GCA_051892315.1. Classification (GTDB taxonomy): domain Bacteria; phylum Bacillota; class Clostridia; order Oscillospirales; family CAG-272; genus UMGS1696. The sequence continues at coordinate 881 of JBJFGC010000416.1, read as the reverse complement.
GCTTGGTTTCATTTTATTATATACCTTGATTTCCGTTTCATCAAGCATATCCAGCTCAATTTTTTTGGCCGGAATCATTTTTTCATCAGAATTTTCACGCGTCCGGTCGTTTTTTCGACCTTTCTTTTCCGATTCCAAGCCGAAAAACGATTTTACAGCATGAATCGGACGGCCTTCCTTTTTCCGTCCGCCTGCGCCGCCTGCTCCGCCTGCGTCGCTTGCTCTGCCTACTTCCCTGCTTTCCGATCCGGCTATGGATTCGGGCGCGGAAACCGTCGGTAAAGATGCCGCCGCAGGCTTTGCTTCGGGACTCTGTTCGTACCGCCGGCCGCCGTAGGAGCCGCTGCCGTAATAATTGGCGCTGCCGGCACCGGTACGGGAATTGATCCGCGTACGGGCCATTGCCGCACGGGAAAGGTTCTCCATATCCATGTTTCGGAGCATGGAATGCGCGCGCTGCACGCTGACGGACTGCGGATAGATAAACTCAAATTCCGCGAGGATATCCTCGGCGGTAAGGACAGCCAGTGCGCCGTCGCGGATGAGAGCGTTGGTCCCCTCCGCACCGGGTTCGCCGATTTTTCCGGGAACTGCGAAGACCTTTTTCCCCTGGTCAAACGCGTGAGCGGCAGTAATGAGAGAACCGCTGCGGCTGTCGGCTTCAATCACGACCGTAGCGTCGGCTATTCCGCTCATGATCCGGTTGCGAACGGGAAAATGACTGCCGATTGGCGGAGTTCCGGGTGGGTATTCGGAAATTACAGCACCGGTCGCTACGATTTTTCGGTAAATTTCGCGGTGCTCCCGCGGGTAAATGACGTCGACGCCCGAACCAAGAACCGCAATCACCTGTCCACCAAAATCGAGTGCGCCGACCAGAG
>JBJFGC010000415.1:0-7948 GCA_051892315.1 Eubacteriales bacterium | reverse complement strand
CGCAGCGAATCTCGGAGTTCGCGCAGCGAATCTCGGAGTTCGCGCAGCGAATCTCCATTGTTCCAACATAAGTTTTCCCCGCGAATCCCCTCGAACTCACGTTTTTATAAATCCATCATCAAAGAAAAGGAAGAACAAACGATGAAAAGAACCCTTGCCCTTCTGCTCGTCCTGCTCATGGCAGGCAGTTCCCTTCTCTCCTGCGCCAATCATGCCGGCGATAGCGACGAAACCACAGCCGACACCTCTGCCCCCACGGCCAATCCGGTCGAAACCACAGCTGAAGAAACTACGGATCCGAACGCACGTATTCCCTCCGGTCTGGAGGCTGTGGACTATGACGGCTACAGCTTCAATATTTTCGTGCACAACACCATTTACAACGACTGGAACGCTGAGGAGATTACCGGTGAGCCTGTAAATGACGCCAAATACGAACGTATGGCGACCGTTTCCGATAACGCGAACGTCACCATCAACCCCGTCATCGTAAGTGCGGATAACCGCGGGGGACACACGCCGCTGTCGACCTCGGTTCAGGCCGGCACCAACGACTACGATCTTGTGGAAATCTCCGCGTACAGCGCCTGCAATGCGTTGGTCGCCGGCATTCTGGTCGACCTGAACAAAGTGGAGCATCTGGACCTTTCGCAGCCATGGTGGGACCAGTACGCAAACGAGGACTTTACGTTCAAGAATTCCACCTACCTGACGACAGGGGACATTTCTCTGGCGGACAACAACTCGACCTACTGCATTTACTTCAACAAGCAGATTGCGGAAAACTACAATCTCGGCAACTTCTATGAAATGGTGGACAATTACACCTGGACCATCGACAACTTCAAGGCGTTCGCGGAATCCTATGGCGCCGACTCGGACAACGACGGAAATCACACCAACGACCCCGACGACGAATACGGCATTTACATCTGGGACGACATTATGATGGGCATTGTCAATGCATCGGGCATCAAGTGCTGTGAAATCAACAAGGACACCGGCGAGCTGGAGCTTACCCTTTACAGTGAAAAATTCGTTGACGCCTTCACAAAGTTCACGGAATACGCCTACAACAAAGATACGACCTGCGCATACCAGAGAAACGGCTATGCAGCCGACTACGGTCAGATCGCGTTCCAGGAAAGCCGCGCACTCTTTTTCATGCAGAATCTTGGAGCGGCGGTCACCCTTCGCGAGATGGAAGATGACTTTGGTATTCTCCCGCTGCCGCTGTACGATGAAAATCAGGAACGTTACTACAACAGCATTGCTTCCTGGACGGCAGCGTTCTACTGCATGCCCAGAAACTCCTACGGTTCCGAAGGCTTCAGCCGCGCGGGCTACATCACGCAGGCAATGGCTTATGAGTCCATGTACACGCTCACCCCTGCATACTACGACCAGACGCTGAAGGCCAAGACCTCCCGCGACGAGGAATCCTCCGCAATGCTCGACCTGATTTTCTCCACCCGTACCTATGACTTTGGATGGTACTTTGAAATCGGCGGCTATAACGAAGGCATCATGAACCTTCTCCGTAGTTATTCCACCGACGTAACCTCTCTCTACGAACGGAGCAGCAAGCTGGCAAGCAAAGTTCTCCAGAAATACAACGCAGCGATCGCGGAAGTCATTGCCCAGGAAGAAGGCTGAGTTCTTTGAAAGACATTCGCAGAACCTGAAAAACGAGCAGTCAGGATTTCCTGACTGCTCGTTTTCTTGCGGAACCTGCTTTTATTCGAGCCCATACTTGTGCAGAACATTGACATACTCCGGATTTTTCAGAAGTTCCTCGTTTCTCCCATGCTTTGCAGCCATCCGCACGCAAGTTGTCCCCATGACCTCAAACAGAACCGCATCCTTCCTGGACAACGCGTCAAGCGTCTGTGCCGCATCATACGTTCGGTCGGTCATGAGGATGACATCCTCGTCTGTACCGCCGCGGTATTTCAAATCATTCTGCATCCGTACGAACAAAGAATAGGCAAGGATGGCAAAAAACGGTTCGTCTGTTTCCTTTGCCAGTTTCAGCAGCGCGCTGCCATACTGATCAGCTTTGCTCACGCGGTCTTCCATGGGAAGCGAAGGATCGAAAAAGAGAACCTTTCCGAGTTTATCCGCCGCGAAATCTGCAAGCTCATACAAATTCCGGCGCACCCAGTACCGAAATTCCGGCGTATCCTTGGCAAACAGCTGCTCGCTTTTCTGCCCGTCTGTCTCATACCAATTGAAAAAGTGCTGTTTGTAAATCTCCAGAGCCTCCTCTGTTCGGTTTTCGGCCCAGAGAAGCTTCGCTCTCATATTCCACGCATCCAGACAGATCCGGTGGTCCTGACATCCGTCTGTGATTTTCCAGCAAATTTCCAGAAACTCATCTTTATGCTCCAAAAGGACCGTGGGATCGTTGTCGGCATAATCCCCACCGAGATTCCACATATAGCAGTGCATGATCCGGTAATCGTTGGGGTAATCGGTTCTTGCCTTTTGGATAAGCTCTCTGGCCGCCTGAAAATCGCTTCTGTATAACGTTCGATACCGTTCGAGCAGTTTCTCGATGTCCTGCTCGATTTTGTTTGCGCTGTATCCCATCAGCTCGTCAAGGGAAACTCCGAAAAAATAGGCAAGAGGCTGGAGAAGCGTGATATCGGGATATGTTTCGCCGCGCTCCCATTTGCTGACTGCAGCGCAGGTCACGTTCATCGCTTCGGCGAGCTGTTCCTGAGTAATTCCTCGGCTCACCCGCAAACGCTTGATCCTGCCGCCGATTAACATTTCCATAAAAATACCTCCGTAAGTGCAAAGAAAGTAAGCGGACGTCTGCTTCTGTTCTTATTATAAACGGAACGAGGAAAAATGTACAGGTACTGTCAGGAAAGAATATCTTAACTTTCAGTATATTTTTTATAGTGCAGGTTCACCGTATTTTCAGAATTTATGGAAAAAACAAAATTTCCTTGCGTAATCCGGGAGAATACATTGAAATAGAATTAAAAGGGGACAGTATTACCTGCAGATGGAACACGCGCTGCTGAAGGGTGCGCCGATGGATGCAGTGGGACTGCAATACCACATATTTTTCCGCGCTGAGGACGAGATGAAAGCCACGGCGCCGTACTGCAATCCGTCGCATCTGTACAACAACCGTTTCCGGATTGTTATAGGAACTTGAATGAAAGGAGATTTCTTTTCCAATCAATCTTGACATACTTTAGGTATTATGCTATAATGCAGTTGGTTCCATGGCTTTCAATTCTATATTTTTTTACAGGAGGGTAAGACAAAAATGAAAAAACGCATTTTTGCGCTGCTGCTTGCGGCGCTGGCCGCCGGCTCTGCGACGGCCTGTTCAGAAACGCCGGTCAACGATGAAACGACTCCTTCCGTGGAATTAGACGCCGCTCCCGCAGAGGAAGGCGGGAGCAATGCGGAAACAACCGAAGAAGACGTACTGGCCGCATGGATCGCCGAGGTTCCGAAAGAGGACTATGGCGGCTATGAGTTCACGATGCTCAACAACGAAAGCAACTTTGCCTATACGCAGATGACGGCGGAGGAGCTGACCGGCGAGAGCATCAACGACGCCATCTACAACCGCAACACAGCCGTAGCGGAAGACCTCAATATCGTCATTACCGAAAATCTGGTCACCTATTCGCAGGTTACAACCGACATGAACACCTGCATCGCCGCCGGAGACGACACCTATTCCTGCTTCTGGAACGAGTCGAAGTTCGTGGCCCCCTTCGCCATCAACGGACAGCTGCTCAACGTCAATGACATTTCCGCCATCGACCTGGAAAAATCATGGTGGAACGGAGCCGCACTTGCCGATATCTCCATCGGCGATTATCAATACTTTCTCGTGGGTGACCTGCATCTGATGTTCAAGGAATCCTTCTGGATGGTCGGCTTCAATAAGAACATCATCGATGAAAACAGTCTCGGTGACCCGTACGAGCTGGTACGCGAAGGCATATGGACCCTCGACCAGATGAAGACGTACATGGAAACCGTTGCGCTTGATTTAAACGGTGACGGTACGATGGACGGCAACGACCGGTTCGGCGTAACTTGCTACAGCGGCTGTGTTGCGGCCTTTATGATTGCCGGCGATGAAACGTTCGCCGAACGCGGCGAGGACGGCGTTCCCTCAATCATCACGCCCGACGACCGGTTCTACGCCGTCTACGAAAAGCTGGCAGCCACTATGTTCGACACGGCCGTCACCTACGTCTGCCTCGACGGCAAAACCCAGAACATCGCGCAGTACGAAAACGGCTGGCACGGTGTCTTCAGTTCCGGTCACGCGCTGTTTTATCTGGAACCGATCGGCTCGCTGAAAAAGCTCCGCGACATGGACGCGGAATTCGGTATCATTCCCTTCCCGAAGTACGACGAAACGCAGGAGGACTATGTGTCCCTCATCGCAAGCTACGCGGCATTCTGCGGCATTCCCGTCACGTCGTCGGATCCGCAAAGAACCGGCGTAATTCTTGAAAACCTTTCCGCACGCTCCTACGGAGAACTGCGCGAGGCTTACGTGAACACCACACTGAACTTCAAGTACATCCGGGATAAGGAAAGCGCGGAAATGCTGAACCTGATTCTCGACAGCGGACGGTTCAACTTGATCGAACTTCTCGGCGTGACCGCGCCGGTCGATACGCTGGTCAGCAACGCGACCTCCGCGAATATGCAGATTGCCTCCAGTTACGCAAAAATTCTCAACGCAGCGAGCAAGCTTCTGGACAAGAACGTCCACAAGCTCTTGAAGCTGGATTAAGATTCCTTAGCTGAACCTGCGGAAAACCTTTCTCCGTCTGGATCGGCCAGAGATTGGGTGCGAATGTCTTCCATTCACACCCAATCTTTTTTGTTCGGCTTCCCTCAAAAAAGTTTTCCAAAACTTTCATAAAATAGGGAACCAAACACGGAAAAGGAACGTCTAACAAAAAGAAACTTCGCAATTCTTCTGCATTTTGATCGATTTATAACAACAGGAGGACATCCAAATGAAAAAGACCCTATCGCTGTTTTTAATGTTCGCGGTCCTTTTCTCCGTTTGTGCCGGTGCGGTCTCCGCGGCGGACGCGCAGGAAAATCCAGCCCAAAAGGCAGTCATCATGACCATTCCGTCAAGCTACGAATATGTATACGACCGCCTGACCGAGTCACTCAACAAGGAAGATATCTACTATTACGACGATCTCCTCATCGAAGAACCCGTAGAGATGGAAATCGCGGAGGAGGAAATCGTCATGGACGCATCCGTGTCCGAGCCGGTCAAATCGATCGCCATGGCGGAGGCCGCAGCGACGGTAAATGAGTCAGGCAGCGATGCGGACGACTACTTCAGAACCAACACACAGGTGGCCGGCATTGACGAAGGAGACCTGGTAAAAACCGACGGCAAGTACCTTTATGTTCTCAAGGATAACGGAGAGCTTGTGATTCTGTCTGCCGACGGCGCGGCATCGAAGGTTCTCTCACGGACACAGGTTGCCTACCAGTCCAAGAGCAATACCGACCTTTACGACGACCGTTATTCTATAAACGAAGATTATTCCTCCGAGGTCATCCAGGAACGCGGCGTGGAGCTGTACCTGTCCGGCAGTACGGCGGCCGTTCTGCTGGAATGTTCCCGGGACTATGAAGCTCGCCGCGGCGGGGTGTTCAGCACTTCCTACGACAACTATGTCCTTGTCAAAATGTACGATGTTTCCGACCCCGCGCATCCGGTACAGACCGCCCATCTTGGCCAGGACGGTTTCTACAAAACCAGCCGTATGACAAATGGAAAAATCTATCTTCTGACGCAGGATTACGTTTCGTACCGCGTTCTGCGCGACCCCGCCGGCCGGTCGGACTACTTCAGCTACATTCCTTCTCTCTACAGGTCCGGCGTCCGGGAGCTTGTCCCGGCAGGCAGCATCGTCTGCCCGCCGGAAGTTACGGACAGAACCTATACGGTCATTTCCGCCTATGACATGGACGAAGGAGTCATTGCCGAAACCAAGTCCCTCCTCACCCAGGCAGCTGCGGTTTACATGTCGGACAGCCACCTCTATCTGACCAACTGTAAGTATGAAACGGAAGTGCTTGACGAGCATACCGAGAGCGTCTACACCGTAAAGGAAAGCGTATCGGGCTATCGCACGACCATTTATAAGCTCTCCTTCGGCGAAAAAATCGTCACCGAAGCAGTGGGAACCGTGGATGGCGAACTTCTGAACCAGTTTGCCATGGACGAATACGATGGGAAGCTCCGTGTGGCAACAAACTTCCAGACCAACTCCCGTAAGGTTTATACGGACGAGGCAATGGGCTTTACAAACACGAAATACCTCAGCTCTGACCGGACAAGCGGGCTCTACGTTTTTGACGAAACCATGAATCTCCTGGGCAGTATCACAGGTCTTGCCCATGACGAGCGGATCTATTCCGTCCGGTTTGACGGGAAGGTCGGATATTTTGTGACGTTCCGTCAGGTGGACCCGCTGTTTGCGGTCGATTTATCCGATCCGACAGCGCCGAAGATTATGAGCGAGCTGAAAATTCCGGGCTTCTCGGAATATCTGCATCCTTACTCCGACACCCTTCTGTTCGGGCTGGGGCAGGATGCAGACGAACAGACCGGCCAAACCTACGGTCTCAAATTGTCGATGTTTGACGTTTCCGATCCGTACGACGTGTTCGAGCGGGATAAGCTGTCCCTGGACATTGACTTTTCCTCCGCACTGAACAACCACAAAGCGATTCTGATTTCCCCCGACCGCGGTCTCATCGGTTTTCCTTATTCCAAAGGCTACGTTCTCTACGGCTATCGTGAGAACACCGGTTTCCGCGAAATCACCCGCATCACTCTGGATGGTGTGGACTGGGATAACCGTTCCCGCGGCCTGTACATCGGAGACATGCTGTACATCGTTCTGCGAAACATGATGGTGGTCATGGACATGGAATCCTACGGCATCCAAGCAAGGGTGGTATACGAATAAAGGCTCCCGCCGGTCTGCTTTGCGGCCTTCCCTCCCGTTCCGGGCGATGCGAAGAAAAAATGATAATTTTGCAAAAAGTCATTGACCTTTATTTTAATCTATGATAAAATAGTCTGTGGTCAAAAAACGATATTAAATTCATGAAAGGACTTTTCAACAAAATGAAGAAATTTGCTTTTATGCTCGCGCTGATTCTGGCGTTGGGCGTTGTGTTTACAGCCTGCGGAGAAAAAGAGACAGGCGGTCTTACGGTATCCAATGACGCGATTTCGCAGGCAGACTCCACTACGCAGATCATCACCGGTTTGAACGATGAAAGCATCACGCTTCCCGCCACAGTAAACAAAATTGCGTGTGTTTCCCCTGCTGCAAAAATTATCTTCGAGACGTTAGGCGTGTCTGACAAGCTCGTTGACGCTTCCGCATCCCCCGATGTTATTTTCGTTGACGAAGCAGACGCCGCATCCTACGAAAGTTCCGGCACTCCTCTGGTACGGATTCCGACAGCAGGTTCCGTTGCAGACATCAACGCGCTCATCCGGATTGCAGCGAAAGTAGCCGGTACGAGCGGGGACGACCTCATCAGCAAAATCACGAACGTTCTTAACGTGGCGCAGGTCGGCTCCTCCGCATACTCCACGCGTTATCGCGTGTACATTGATCTGGGCGACGGTCAGACCGTTGGTTCCGGCACATATGTAACGGAAATTCTCTACGCAACCGGTCTTGAAAATATCGCAACCTTCGACGGTTTCGGCGAAATGGCAGAAGCGGACGTCATCGCGGCAGATCCCGAATTCATCTTCACGGTCGGCAGCGCGGACGCTTATCTGAACAATGCCGCTTTCGCGGAAGTCTCCGCCATCGTAAAAGGTTATGTCTACGAAATTTCCAAAGAAGATATCGCTTATGGTTCCTCGAACGTCTCCAACGTTGTTTCCCAGATG
>JBJFGC010000414.1:0-2053 GCA_051892315.1 Eubacteriales bacterium | reverse complement strand
ATGTGGTATCCGACTGCGGCGCGATCTGCGACATCAATGAACATCATCACCTGACCGAAACCGCGGCGGAATCGGCAGCGCTTGCCCTCAACAGCGGCTGCACGCTCAACTGCGGCTCGGCATATCAGTATCTCAAAACAGCGGCGGTGATGGGACTGATAACCGAAGAAACCGTCACGCAGGCATGCGAACAATTGTTCTTTACGCGCTTCCGTCTGGGTATGTTCGATCCCGACTGCTCCTACAATCAGATCCCATACAGCGTGGTGGAGTGCGATGCGCATCGTGCGATCAGCCGCAAGCTGGCGCAGGAGAGTATCGTTCTGCTGAAAAACGACGGCATTCTGCCGCTGAAGAACTGCAGACAGATCGCTGTGATCGGTCCGAATGCGGATGAGAAGAGCGTGCTGCTCGGCAACTACAACGGAACGCCCTCGCGGTATACCACCCTCCTCGCCGGACTGCAGAACGCAGCGGACGAGCGCGGCATCCGTGTGCGCTATGCCGTCGGCTGCGATATCTGCGATGATACACCGCACCCATGGGCAGAACAGCCGCTGCGCGAGGCGATCCTGGCTGCGAAGCAGAGCGATGTCATCATTCTATGCATGGGGCTGAACCCCACCCTCGAGGGCGAAGAGGGCGATGCTTACAACGGCGCGATGAGCGGCGACAAGCGCGATCTTGAGCTGCCGCCGCCGCAGAAAAAGCTCTTTGCAGAGATCATACGGACAGGCAAGCCTGTGGTCTTTGTCAATGTGTCTGGCAGCTGTATGAATCTGACGGAGCAGGACGCGTCCTGCGCTGCGGTGCTGCAGTGCTTTTATCCCGGCGCAGAGGGCGGAACGGCGCTCGCAGACATTCTTTTCGGTGCGGTATCTCCCTCCGGCCGCCTGCCTGTGACCTTCTATCGCTCGGCGGACGATCTGCCCCCATTTGAGGATTACAGCATGAAGGGACGCACCTATCGCTTCTTTGAGGGCGAGCCGCTCTATCCCTTCGGGCATGGACTCACTTATCCGGATATCCGCGAAGACTGGCAGGATGAACGCACCGTCCGTCTGACCAACTGCGGCAGTATGGATACCGCCTATGCGGCGCTCTGCTTTGCGCCTGCGCCGGATCGTCGCCTGCTGGATTTCAAGCGCGTATGGCTGGCGGCAGGGGAATCCTGCGTGATAGAATTTAATATTTAGCTTTTTAAACAAAATGTGAGCGGAAAAGTTGAATGTTATTACAATTTCAGACGAATCTTTCGGTTAGAATATTACACATCACCCGATTTTGTTTTATTTTTCGTTATAATAATCAGAGGCTGCAAACAGAAGAACGGCGTTTTGATATTTACCGTGTGGGAGATGTGTTATGTCAATTATCTATGAGAAGAAAGCGAAGGAAATCATATACTATGTCTATAAGTTCCGCGGGATGGGCTATGGGGTAAGCATCATCCATAACTGCGGAGAAACGGCAATGCTACCAGACTTTTCCAGCGACTTGCATGAAGCAGTCTGTTTTTTGTGCTATCTCTGCGAAAACGAAGTCAAGGCTGTGGAGCTGCAAAAAGCATCGCAGTCCTATCGCAGCAGCGGTATGCGCCGCCGTGTCTCCGCCTGAATCAGGAACCAGAAGAAAAGCCGCCCGGATCCGTTTTTCGGACTCGGGCGGTTTTCTTGTCATACAGATTGGTGTATGCACGCACGCAGGGTGGTTGGTCCCGCGTATTCCATCCTGGTCAGTATAGCACGCTTTTCTTAAACGATTCTTAAAGTAGGGGGTGCGATTTTTGTGGAAAAGCACAAAATTTTTGACGGCATTCTTATTGCTTTTGCATATTCGCCAAATCGTGTAAAAATTCTGTGACAGTTTGTAAAATCCGCTTGCATGATGGTGGGATTTGTGCTATATTGTTTAGAGGAAAAAGAGAGAATTGCGTTTTGAAGCGCAAACGGGGAAGATTGGAGGAATCCTTCTTGACAACGAAATTTGCTTTGATAAAAAAACACGACGCAGACTGGAAGACGCGCATCCGTGCAGGCGTCCGCAGGCTGAA
>JBJFGC010000413.1:0-2061 GCA_051892315.1 Eubacteriales bacterium | reverse complement strand
GAATCTTCCGCAGAAGCCCAAATTCAGCGCGGCTATCACGACCCCAGGATATAAGAAGCTCATCGCCAACACCCTTACCGACCCGAAGCGTCAGTCACGGTTTATCGCAAGCATCACATCGGCTGTCGGCGTGAATCCTGCCCTGCAGGACTGTGAACCACGTTCGATTATCGCCAGTGCGCTGCTCGGAGAATCGCTGAATCTGTCGCCGTCCCCGCAGCTGGGGCAGTTCTACATGGTGCCCTTCAAGCAGAAGGCCAAGTATCGGAACGGGGAAATGATTGAGCCGGAATGCACAAAAGCGACCTTTGTACTGGGTTACAAGGGCATGGTTCAGCTCGCCATGCGGTCCGGCTATTACAAAAAAATCGTTGTCCTTGAGATGAAGGAGGGGGAAGTGAAATCATTTGATCCTCTGGATGAAACGATTGATTGCATGATTATCACCGATCCGGATGAACGAGAAAAAGCTCCTACCATCGGATATTATGCCATGTTTGAGTACACCAACGGATTCCGGAAGGCCATGTATTGGACGCGGGAACAGATGCTCCGTCATGCTGACCGGTACAGCGCGGCGTTTTCTGCGGCAGCCTATGAAAAGCTTCAGCGCGGCGAGATTCCGGAACGGGACATGTGGAAATACTCATCGTTCTGGTATAGCGATTTCGACACAATGGCAAAAAAGACGATGCTTCGCCAGCTGATCAGCCATTGGGGTGCAATGTCCACGGAACTTGAGACGGCGATTGTTTCGGACGGAAATGCCATGCGGTTTGACGGCGACGACATTGTGACGGACGTTTCGGCGGAGGAGCTTCCCACGGCGGAGGGTGCACCGGAAATTTCCGTGAACGAGACGCCGTCCGAAGAAGTTGATATCGGCAGTCTGTGATGGATTATGATATCATCAGCACCGGCTCCCGCGGAAACTGCACCATTCTGAACGGCGAGATCGCGATTGACATGGGGGTTTCATGGCGTCAAATCCAACCGTTTCACAAAGCCCTTCGTCTGGTTCTGCTGACGCATATCCACAGCGACCATTTCTGCCGCACGACCATCCGCAAGCTGTCACGCACGCATCCGCTTCTGCGGTTCGGGGTACCGGAGTATCTGATTGCACCGGTGATCGAGTGCGGTGTGAAATCCACGCAGATTGATGTGCTGAACGCCGGAACGGAATATCGGTATAACGGATTTACCGTGATTCCGTTCCGGCTCCGGCACAATGTGCCGAATCAGGGGTACAAGCTGCATTTCGCGGACGGTGAGCGCGTGATCTATGCCACGGATACATGCAGTATGGAGGGGATTGAAGCGCCAGACTATGACCTGTATCTCGTTGAGGCGAATTACACCGAAACGGATTTACAGAAGCGCATCGAACGGAAAGCAGAATCCGGGGAATATGCGTATGAGTACGAGGTCAGGCAGAACCACCTGTCGGAGGAAGCGTGCGACGCATGGCTGTATGAGCAGATGGGGAGCCGAAGCCAGTATGTGTATATGCACCGGCACATCGAGAAAACAAAGGAGGATGCTACTGAGCATGAAGCGATATGACAAACTGCGCGCCGAGCATCGTTGTGTGCGCTGCGGGTGTGAGGACGCCTTCACGATGAATGGCCGCGCTCTCTGCGCAGAGTGTGCGGAGAAAAATCTTTTGAAAACGAAAGAGTATTATTCGGCTCACCGTGATGAGCTGAGTCAAAAGGCGAAGAAGCGGTACTATAGCCTGAAAGAGCGCGGACTCTGCACAATCTGCGGTAGACGTCGTGCAAAACGCTGGCACACCCAGTGTGAAGTGTGCCTTTCCATTGAAAAAGCGCGATATCGCCGGAAATATGTTTCGCTACGCGAGGAACGCAACGCGAAAAACGTATGCCTTCGATGCGGCAAAGCTCCCCGTGTGGATGGTTTGAAGGTTTGCGCGGAATGCCGCGGAAAACTTGAGGACATGGCGAGACGCAGCGCAGCAATCCGACGTGAGAAGGCAGAAGAAACAAAGGAGAAAAAAATTGAAGGACAGAATTACAGGATTTCGGATCAACTCACAGG
>JBJFGC010000412.1:0-2069 GCA_051892315.1 Eubacteriales bacterium | reverse complement strand
GGACCTTTCCTCAAAAGGTCCCTAAGCGGGGTCTGGGGCAGCGCCCCAGAGAATAACATCCCAAAAGAACAAATCTCCAGAAAAAATCCCCCCATTCCAAACAGACTATTGATTTTCAGCATACTTCTATGGTATAATAAATGATGGAATAAGAACCGAAGAAAGGTGAAAAGCCGTGAAAAATAAAATTATATTGCTGCTGCTTGTAGCGGCGTGTTTTCTGCCGTCGGCAGTGGCGTACGCAAGTTACCATATGACGCAGAACGCGCCGGTGGACGAGAAGACGGCCACCTCCATATCCATCGAGGACATAAACGGCAAAAATTTCAGCTATACGAAGGAGCGGGAGGGGGACATAGCGGATACGCTCATCAACTTTTTTCTGAGCGCGAAGAAGAACGCCACCCCGATCCCCTCGCTGCCTGACCCCATTGACACGGAGGAATACTTCCGCGTGACCATCTCGTCCAATGTGCGTGAGGAGACGTACCAGTTCTATTTTTCCTCGGACCCCACCACCAATTATTTCCGCGACCCCAGCAGTATGACGTATAAAATGGCGGAAGCCGACGCGGAAACCTTCATCAAAACCGAGTACGCGGAAAGCCTGTACGAAATGTCGTCCATGCCGGGACTCGTCCTGTCCGGCAGCCACTCCGTACCGCCGGACAGCGCCGTCTGGCAGTACAAAAACTACACCGGCTCCTACGTGGACAGCGACGTAGCCGGCCTCGTGGCCGACACCGTCGAGCGGTACGAGCTGGAGGGCGGGCTCGACCTCGCCTTCGATATCGAGCCGGACTACTGCAGCGTCCGGGTTGCTTCGGCGGACGGAACCATCCTCTTTGACGACATGTACAGCAATATGGGTGACTTCCGCTTCGACGGCCTCGGGCAGGTCACCGTCGACGTTGTCGCAAAGTGGTACGAGGACTCCTCCCGCACCTTCTGCGGCGAGCTGGACTACACGTTCCTCTCCTACGTCACCGCCCCCGCGGAATTCTACCTCGGCATGAACACCGTCGACGCCGGCCGGTTCATCGCCATCACGGCGGAAAACGTCACCAATCCCGAAAATGTCATCTACACCTCCACGATGGCCAGCACCTACAAGCCGACCTTCTACAAGGAGGGGGACTACGCCGTCGCTCTTCTGCCGATTGACGTGGAGACCGCGACGGGGCTTTACACCCTGAGCTTCACCTACGGTGCGGTGACGCGTGAACTGACCCTCGCCGTGAACAACACGGGCATCAAATCCTCCTACTACACCATTCCGGTCACTACGGTGAACGCGACCCGCACGACTGCGACCCTCGAGGAGTTCGAAAAGGCCGCCGCGAACATTATGGCTGTGTCTTCGTCCACGCGCTACTTCTCCGGTTACTTTGAAGAGGGTATCTCTGGTTGGTACCAGCTCATGCGCGGCTTCGGACGGGACATCTACGTGAACGGCGCGACCTCCCCGACCTACCGGAACAACGGTATCGACTACGAGGCGGGCGAGGGTTCGGATGTGATTGCCTGCAATGCGGGTGAGGTCGTTTACGCCGGTTCCCTGTCCTACACGGGCAACCTTGTGGTCATTGAACACGGCTACGGTTTGAAAACCTGGTACTACAACCTCGGTTCCGTGACCGCAAAGGTGGGCGACCGCGTCGAACGCGGCACCGTCATCGGCAAAACCGGCTCCACCGGCTTCACCGGTACCACCGGCGCGCACATCGCCATGTCCATCGGCGACCGCTTCGTCTCACCCTACGACACCTTCCAATGGGACGGCAGCGCCGGCAAGGTCATCATTGCCAAGATTGAAGACTAACCGTTCTGAACTCTTTCGGGAAAAGCTGTGCGTATGTTTTTCCTGAAAGAGTTTCTTTTATCTTATGGGATATTCTCTGGGGCGCCGCCCCAGACCCCGCTTAGGGACCTTTTGAGGAAAGGTCCCTAAGAACCTCCAAACCTTTTCGGGTAGGGGTATTTTATTGGGTGCAGCTGATAGCCATATAGTTTATCCCATCCTATAAAATATAGACATCCAAACTATCAGAAGCAATAAAGCGAGCGGT
>JBJFGC010000411.1:0-2075 GCA_051892315.1 Eubacteriales bacterium | reverse complement strand
TGCTGTGGGCCGTTGAGAACGGTATCACCATGGGTACCTCTGACACCACCTTCAGCCCCGATGCGGACTGCACCCGTGCTCAGATCGTCACCTTCCTGTGGCGCGCACAGAAGTCTCCCGCTGCCGGTACGGTCAATCCCTTCACCGACGTGACGGCTGACGCTTACTATGCCGATGCGGTGCTGTGGGCCGTTGAGAACGGTATCACCATGGGTACCTCTGACACCACCTTCAGTCCCGATGCGGACTGTACCCGCGCTCAGATCGTCACCTTCATCTGGAGGACGCTGGCCGAGTAATCAAGGACAATAAATAAACAGCACACCAACAAGGCGGTGGAAGAATGCAAGTTCTTCCACCGCCTCTGCATGATCTGATTGTAAGCCTTCAGGTACCCTTTCCGTTTTCATTCTAACAAAAATTTCCTCGAAAAGCAACAACCCATCCGGAGAGTCGATCCGAACGTCCGGCGACTTTTCCGTATGGGTTGTTGCGATTTGGTTGGCTGCGCCTGCAAAATCAGCGGAGCATCCCGCGGTAGACGCCGGGCGAGGAATTCTCAATGACGGTCGCACCGACGGTTTTCCGGTAAAAATCGACCGGCCCTGCGCTGCCGATGATGCCATAACCGTATCCTTCCTCCCACATTGCGTTCAGGCAGGCGAGAAGAAGCGCGCGGCCGATTCCCTGATGCCGCTCCTTCTCCGCGACGCCGGTCGGTCCGAAAAAGCCCTTGACCGTCGGGTCGTAGCAGCCGAAGCCAAGCATTTCCGTGGAAAGACCGCCGTTTTTGTCCGCGTTCTCGCGTACGGCGATGAAAATTCCCTTCGGAGAGCGGAAGAAGGCATTTTCAGCTTCGCCGGCCCATCCCGCACCGAAGTGCTCCCGAATCCATCCGATCACGGCATAGTTTTCCGGGCCGATCGGACGGCGCACAACGATCTTTTTCTGCCGCAGCTCGTCCAGGCACGGGGCGACAGGCGGCAATTCATACAGTTTAACAAGTAAATCGGACATGGTGGTTCCTCCGATACAATGAAGATAAGGTTATTATAGCACAGGCTGCGGGGAGATGCAAGGGGGAGACCTGTTTTTTGGCAGGTCTTCTCCTTTTGCCTACTGCGTTATGGTGCTGATGCTGAATTTTCAGCAGTCTGGCATACTATATGACCGATGCACACCTGATTCTTCCCGATCTGACCGCCGCCGAGGCAGAATCGCTGTACATCTTTCCGCATGTCCGACGGAATGCTTCATGAAGAGGGAACCCCCATCGGGCAAGCAGCTTTTGAAAGCTGATTTTCTTTCAATAAAACCGAAGAAACAGCCGAAGAGGGAAAAGATTTTATGAAAAAACCTGTTTGACAAGCCGTACAGGAAGGTATATAATAGCAGGGAAAGAAACTTATACAACCGGAGAACCGATATGAAGTATAAAGCAGCAATTTTCGACCTTGACGGCACGCTTCTGGACACGCTGGACGACCTTTGGGACGCCGTAAACGACACGATGGACCTCTTTCACTTTCCGCGCCGCACGCGGGACGAGGTGCGCGCGTTTGTCGGAAACGGCGTGGAGCGGCTGATTGAGCTATGCGTTCCGGACGGACGCGCCAATCCGGCCTTTGGGGAAGCGGTCGCCTACTACCGCAGGCACTATGCGGAAATTTCTGAAAACAAGACGCGTCCCTACACGGGAATTCCCATGCTTCTCCGCCGTCTCCGCGATCGTGGTGTGGCTGTGGCCGTCGTTTCCAACAAGATGCACGAGGCGACCGTGACCCTCTGTGCGAAATATTTCCCCGAAATTTCCATTGCCTGTGGGGAACGTGAGGCGGAAGGCATTCGCCGCAAGCCTTATCCGGACACGGTCATCAAGGCAGCCGCCTCCCTCGGCTGCAGCATCGGCGACTGTGTCTACATCGGCGACTCCGAGGTTGACATTCAGACCGCCCGCAACGCCGGCATGGACTGCATCTCCGTTCTCTGGGGGTTCCGCGACGAAAGCTATCTGCGCTCCGTTGGCGGTTCCGTTTTTGTGACGTCAGTGGAGGAGTTATACGATCGGATTGCAG
>JBJFGC010000410.1:0-8111 GCA_051892315.1 Eubacteriales bacterium | reverse complement strand
TGCCCTGCGCTTCATCCCGACGCTGATTGATGAAACCCAGAAAATCATGAACGCGCAGAAGGCACGCGGCGCGGACTTTTCCACAGGAAACCTGATTGAGCGCGCCAAGGCGCTGATTCCGATTCTGATTCCCCTGTTCATCTCTGCCTTCCGCCGCGCGGACGAGCTGGCAACGGCGATGGAGTGCCGCTGCTACACCGGCGGAGAGGGTCGGACGCGGATGAACGTCCTGCATACGACGGCCAAGGACTGGGTGTTTGGCGCCGCGATTGTCGTTCTCGGCGCGGGAGTTTTGCTGGCCAACCGGTATTTCCCGCTGTGGGGATTGAATCTCTGAAAAAATATGAAACTGCTTTTGAAAATTCGTTACGACGGCACCGCGTACTGCGGCTATCAGGCCCAGCCGGACCAGCCGTCCATTCAACGGACGCTGACGGACGCCGCGGCGGCCTGCTTCGGCTTCCCGTGCACCGTGACCGGATGCAGCCGGACGGACGCCGGCGTTCATGCTCTCGGCTTCTGCGCGGCGGTCGAGCCGGTTTCTCCCGAAAACCGCATTCCCGTTCCCACCGGACGGGTTCACCGCGCTCTCCGCTGCTATCTTCCGCCGGATATTTCCATCTGCGGCGAAGCGGAGGCGGCGGATGACTTTCATCCCCGCTATTCCGCGGTGCGGAAGGAATACCTCTACCGCATGTACGACACGGTATACGACGACCCGTTTCTGCTTCACCGTGCGTGGCGTCTCCGCCGTCCCGTCACGGACGACGGTCTGGCCGCCATGAACCGCGCCGCGGCACATCTGGTCGGTACCCACGATTTCACCTCATTCATGGCCGCCGGCTCCCGCATTGTGGACGCACACCGGACCGTGGATTTCCTCACAGTGCAGCGAAACGGTGCCTTCCTTGATCTGCGCGTGGCGGCGGACGGGTTTCTCTACCACATGGTGCGCATCCTTGCCGGAACTTTAGCCGACTGCGCGGACGGCGTGCTCTCGCCGGACGACCTTCCGGCCATTCTTGAGGCGAGAAACCGCGGACGGGCAGGAAAAACCGCACCGGCGTACGGTCTGTACCTTGCTGAGGTGACGTACGACCGGAAAATCGAATGGAAAATTCTATGAAAGGTCAGGCGGGCAACGGATATGGCAAATCTTGCTTCCGGTTCCACCGGTTCCTCTGCGTCCGGAAAGGACCTGCGGGTCGCCGGAAAGATTCCCCCGCGGGTGAACCGGTACTATAAAAAAGTCGCGGGGATCTACAAGGCCTGCGGCGTGGTGCTGCTTGTGGGGCTGGCCGCGTTTCTTCTGACGGTGACGATGTTTTTCAGCGATTCCGTGACCTATGAAAATCTGCGCTACCTCGCGCGGGATTTCGACGCGATGCTGTCGTCCGAGACGGAGGGCTTTTCCACAATCGTATACAACGGATCGGCCAGCATGAAATTTGCATCGTTCAAAAACGGGCTCGCGGCGGCGAGCGGAGACAAATTTCTCTACTTCGACGCGACCGGCATCCAAATGATTGAGGAGGATTCCGGATGTTCCGCCCCCGTTCTCGTGCCGGGAGATAAATATCTCCTCCTCTATGACCTGGGCGGGACGAGCTACTCGGTCTACAACCAGCTGACCCGAATCATCCGGCGGGAGGCGGACAACAAAATCCTGACCGGCGATATGAGCGACTCCGGCGCGTTTCTTCTCGTGACCCGTTCGCGCGAAACGCGGTATGTGGTCGAGGTCTACAGCGCGGCGTTCCGGCATACGATGAGTATCTACAAGGAAAATTACGTCCTGGACGCGGCCATTTCCCCGGACGGCGAGAGCATCCTCATTGCATCCGCCATCCCGGACGACACCGACTTCTGCTGTGAGGTGGCCTTCTGCCGGGTCGGTCAGGCGGAAGCGGTGAATACGCTGACCTATACGCACACGATGCCGCTTGACGCCTGCACGACGGAGGAAGGTTTTCTCCTCCTCTGCGACACGTGTCTGTATTTTTACGATTACGACGGCAACCTGACCGGTACGGTTCCCTTGTCCGGAGTCACCCTGAGCTATGCGGACGAAAGCGGCCGCACCGTGGCCGTGGTGGGCAGCGTGAGCGCGCTCGGTACGGAAAGCCGTGTCCTTGTGCTGAACGCGGCCGGCGAGACGCTTCTTGACACTGTCGTGGAAGACGTCCGTGTGACGGGCGTGAGGGCGTCGCGGAATCCGGAGCAGGCGCTGGTTTATCTGGAAACACCGGAGGGATGTCTTCAGATTCGTCCGGACGGCACACGGGACGCCTATGACGCCGGTGATGCGGATGTCATTGCTCTCGTCCCTGTCGCAAACGGCGCAATTCTCTGCACGAAAACAAGCGCGTACCCTGTCTTCGCTGATTAAAGGCGAATCCTTATCGAAACAATATCACATCGGAGGTGGAAATTTTGAGTCTG
This sequence comes from Eubacteriales bacterium, assembly GCA_051892315.1. Taxonomy (GTDB): domain Bacteria; phylum Bacillota; class Clostridia; order Oscillospirales; family CAG-272; genus UMGS1696. Next base: position 5,669 of record JBJFGC010000410.1, on the reverse strand, counting down.
GCGATTGATGCCGTGATTTTGTTTGCGGCGGTTATTTTGATTTGGCTTGGAGCAAAGCGTGGATTTATCCGGTCGGCGATGGGACTGGTGAGCGGAATCGCGTCGGCGATTGCGGCTTACGCGTACACGCCTGTGCTGGCTGCCTACATCCGGAAGAATTATCTGATTGACCATCTCACGAGCGGAATTGCAGAGACGCTGCGTTCTCTCGCGCTCGACACGGAGACGGACCTGTATGACCTCAATCGGCTCGCGGAGGATCTGCCGGAGCCGTTTACCTCCATTCTGGAGCGGTATAACATTGATATCGAGGCGTTTTCCACGCAGATTCGCGGGCTGACCGGCTGTGAAGGAGAGGTGGTCGACGCCTTTGCGGAGCAGATTGCTGCGCCCACGGCGGACTTAATTGCCTCGGTTCTCGCTTTTGCCGTGCTTTTTCTCGTCGTTCTTGTCGTCCTCTCGCTCCTTACGGCGCTGCTTGACCTGATTTTTACCCTTCCGGTTCTGCGGAGCGCGAATATGCTTCTCGGCGTTGTGTTCGGCGTTGTGGAGGCGGCCTTCTTTGCCAGCCTTCTTGCGACCGTTCTGTCCGTTCTGACCTCTGCGCTCGGCGCCATTGACCCGGGACGGTTCGGACCCGACCTTGTGGAGAATACCATCATCTGTCAGTTCATCCTGCGCCACAATTTGGTGGACCGGCTGATGGCCGCGCTGGGATGGTGCTGATCGTGCGTTCGGAAAGAACGCCCGGGACGGCTGTCCGGAATCGAAAAACGGGAACAACAACTACAAAACAATTCACAGAAATAAAGGTATCCATATGACGATGTGTACAAGATGTCACAAGAGAGTGGCAGTGGTGTTTATCACCAGGCTGGAGAACGGGGAAAGTAAGCAGGAAGGGCTGTGCATCAAATGTGCGAAGGAGCTTGGCATCAAGCCGATCGACGACATTCTTGCGCAGAACGGACTGGACGACGAAACCATTGAGCGGATGAACAGCGAAATGGAGGCGATGATGGAAAACGGCGACCTCGTTCCGGGGGAGACGTCCAGCAGCGCGCCGCTGTTCAACTTTTCCAAGCTCATGGGAGAGGGCGCGAAAAACGCGAAGGACCGGGAAAATCGGAAAAAGGCGGACGGCAAAGCCGGCGACAAGACCGACGGGGAACCGGAAATGAAGTTTCTCAAAAATTATACGACCAATCTCACCGCGTCGGCGCGGGAGGGGAAGCTTGACCGTGTGGTCGGCCGGGACCGCGAGCTGGAGCGCGTGGTTCAGATTCTCTGCCGCCGTCAGAAGAACAATCCCTGTCTCATCGGGGAACCGGGCGTCGGCAAGACTGCCATTGCCGAGGCGCTTGCGCAGCGCATTGCTGACGGAAACGTTCCCTACAAGCTGAAGAACCACGATGTCTGCCTGGTGGACCTGACCGCGCTGGTGGCGGGGACGCAGTTCCGGGGGCAGTTTGAGTCACGGGTTCTCGGTCTGCTCGGGGACGTGCGGGCGCACGGAAAGGTCATTCTTGTCATTGACGAGGTGCATAATCTTGTCGGTGTCGGTGATGCGGAGGGAAGTATGAACGCGGCGAACATCATGAAGCCCGCGTTATCGCGCGGAGAGATTCAGGTGATCGGCGCGACCACCCTTACCGAATACCGGAAATACATTGAGAAGGACACCGCGCTGGAGCGGCGGTTCCAGCCTGTCATGGTCAACGAGCCGTCCGTGGCGGACACGGTGGAGATTCTGCGCGGGATCAAGAAATATTACGAGGATTATCACGGCGTAAAGATTGCAAATGAAATCCTGAACTCCGCGGCGACGCTGTCGGAACGGTACATCACGGACCGGTATCTTCCCGACAAGGCCATTGACCTTCTGGACGAGGCGGCTTCCCACATATCGGTCCACACACCGGAAATCAACGAGCGGCATGAGCTGGCGGACCGGCGTGAGGTCTTAAAGAAGGAATACGAGGAGCTGGAGGCTGCCATCAACAATACGGAGAACCCGGAGGAAAGCGGCGGCATTGAGGAAAAGTACCGCCGTCTGGCAGACCTGAAAGCGGAGGAGATGCGCATAGAAGATCGTCTTGACGAGCTGGACGAGATCTGCGGCAAGGTTCGGATGCGCGAGTCCGACCTGGCGGACGTCATTGAAATCTGGACGGGGATTCCGGCATCGACGATTGCGGAAAGCGAATATGAGAAGCTCGAAAACCTTGACAAGCGCCTGAAAAAGCGTATCATCGGGCAGGACGCGGCAGTCGACGCGGTTGCGCGGGCGGTACGCCGGAGCCGTGCGGGAGTATCGTACAAGCGGAAGCCGGTTTCGTTTATTTTCGCGGGACCCACGGGGGTAGGAAAGACGGAGCTGGTGAAGGTGCTTGCGGCGGATTTGTTCTCCTCGCCGGAGACGCTGATTCGTCTGGACATGAGCGAATTCATGGACAAATTCTCGGTATCGCGCATCATCGGTTCGCCTCCGGGGTATGTGGGCTACGACGACGCAGGTCAGCTGACGGAAAAAATCCGGCGGCGGCCGTATTCCGTGGTTCTGTTTGACGAAATCGAGAAGGCGCATCCGGATGTGATGAACATTCTCCTGCAGATTCTGGACGACGGGGTCATTACGGATTCGCACGGCAAGCAGGTGGATTTCTGCAACACCATTCTGGTCATGACGACCAATGCGGGAAGTACCTACGCGACGGCGAAGGCCGGTTTCTCCGATCTTACGGACACCGTGCGGAACGAAGAAAAGACGCGGCGCGCTTTGGAAGAATTCCTCCGGCCCGAATTCATCAACCGTGTGGACGAAATCATCACATTCAACGCGCTGACCCGCGAAAACTTCATCGAAATCGCGCGCATCATGACCGGCGACCTGACGAAGCTGCTCTACGACAAGGGGATGGACGCCCATTTCACCGACGCCTGCATTGCGTACATTGCGGACAAATCCTACTCCGCCAAGTACGGTGCGCGCAACATGCGCCGCTTTATTCAGGTCGAAGTCGAGGACAAAATCGCCTCCGAGATGATTGCTTCCCGCGGGATGATTTCCGAAATTACAATTGACAGTGACGGAAATGAGGTTACGATCGAGGCGGTGTGATGGTGGGAATGAGGATGCTTGTCTCCGGGGCTCTGCCCCGGAATCCCTCCGAAACAACCGCCTCCAATAAGGAAAACCATACATTATGAAGTACAGAAACGATTGGCACCTCAGAAAGGCCGAGGACGTCCTGACAGAGCTTGAGAGCGATATGTATCAGGGGCTTTCGGAGAAGGAGGCAGCGCGGCGGCGCAGAAAGTACGGCGCGAACAGGATTTGGCACGTGAAACGGGTGTCCGCACTGGAAGCGGTGTGGGAAGCGCTGTTTGACGTCGTGACCTTGCTGCTCGTCGTCAGCGCGGCGGCCGCCGCATTGTTTGATAAAAGCGGGGAAGCGGTCGCGGTTACCGTTCTGCTTGTGATCGGCGGCGTCCTGCGTTCGGTGGTTTATGTGCGTGCAAGCCGCATCCTTGAGAATATGGCCGAAGGCTTCATTCCTACAGCGACGGTCATCCGGGATGGACGAATGAAGCTCCTTCCCGCAGGCGAGATTGTGCCGGGGGATATTGTCTTTTTGGAAAGTGGAAGTACGGTTCCTTGCGACGGTCGTGTGGTGGCGGGGGAGGACTCTGTTGTCAGCGAACGCGGCATCACCGAAAATTCCGCGCCGGTCCATAAATTCGATATGGTGATCGATACCGACGCGGACGGCGGGGAGGTCCCGTGTGAATGCCGGTCCAACATCCTGTTCGCCGGGTCCGTTGTCCTGTCCGGAAGCCTGCGCATGGTTGCGACAGCGTGCGGAATGCGTTCCCTGATCGGTATGAAGCAGGAGGGAATCGTGATCGAACCTTCCGATAAGCTGCCGCTCGTCGAAAAGCTGGAGGGGTGGTGTAAATTTACCAGCCTGGTCATGCTGGCCTGCGTCATGGTCATCACCGTTCTGTCCCTGTTCTGCCGCGAGGGCTTCACGCTGCCCGACATTTTTCTCACCACAATGGCAATGTCCGTCGCTGCCATGAGCGAATACCTCGCTGTCATCGGCTACATCATCATCGCAGCCTCCGTCCACCGCTGTGCCAACGGCAGCGTGAAGACGGACGAAAACAAAAAGAAAACAGAAATCGATAAAAAGCAGCGGACGCAGACCCTCATCCGACGCCCGTCGGAGCTTGAAACCATGGCGGGCGTTGGGCGAATCGTTTTCTGCGGAAGCTCCTTTTTTGCGTCGGGGCGCGCGGAAATTTTCGCTTACCGTGTCAACGGAACCTATTACGCGCACGCCGCAGCAGAAAACGACCGCGCGGGACTGGGAGAGATGATTTCCCTTGCTGTTCCGGCCGCATCGACGGGGCAGTCCGGACGCTCCCTTTCCAAGGGAACGTCCGAAACCATCACGGAACGCGCCCGCGCGGTGCAGACAGCCGCCGGACTTTGTGCGAGCCTGTGCGGAGCGATCCGGAAGTATCCCATCCTCGACCACGTGGATTCCTCCAACGTGTTTGCGGCGGGGCTTGATACGTCGCTGATTGCCTGCGGCGATGAGGTTTTCGCCGTATCGTGCGGCGGCATCGCGGAGGTGCTGCGTGCCTGTACGTCGTTCCAGACCGCGCAGGGCGTTCGTCCGCTGGACACCGAGGCGCGCCGCCAAATCTTTACCGAATGCGCGTCGCTGGAATACATCGGGGCCAAAATCGCTGCGGTGGCAAAGCACGCGTCGGAATACACGACCCTCAACCGTCTTGCTGTGGTCACACAGGACATGACGTTTGTCGGATTCTTCGCGGTAGCGGAGGAACCGGAAAAGCGCGCTGCGGAGAACGCCGCCTATCTGAAGCGGGAGGGAATTGTTCCGATTCTGCTGTCGAGTGAACCGGAACGCGACCTGTACTACTGTCATGACATCGGACTGATGGGCAAAAAGACAAAGGTTGTGCCGTATACGGAGCTGGACGCGGAAGACGTCCGCAGCCTGTCGCCGTACGGAATGATTGTGGCGTTTCCCGAACAGAAATACGGCATTCCGGCATCGGCAAAAGCCGACGTGATGAAGAAGATCATGAACGCGGAGAGAGAGCCGCGGCCCGTGACGGCGGCCGTCGGGCGGGAAGTGAGCGATGTGGACGTACTCCGTCAGGCAGACGTAGGCTTTGCGGTAGCGGGATCCTCCTATCGTTCGGTTCCGGAGCCGCTGTCGCGACAGGCGGCTGCTGTGGTCTGTCCGGCCGCGCGCACCGGTCAGGGCGGTCTGGATGGAATTCTGTGTGCCGTCCAGGCGGCGGGTCAGGCGGTACGGAACATCAAGACGGCCGCGTTTTACCTGACGGCGGCGCAGATCGCGCGTCTGGCGGTGATTCTGACGGCGGTTCTTCTTCCGGCGGTTCCGCTTCTGGATGAAGTGACGATTCTCGTGTGGGGGCTTTTGTTCGATTTTGCGGCGGTTCTTGTGATGGCGTTTGAGCATGAGGAAGACGCGCCGCGGGTGAAAGAAGGAAAAACGGGGAAATTCCTGCCCATCCGCATTCGCTCGGCAGTGCTGGCGGGACTGGCGTGGGGGCTGTCCCCGGCAATGCTGGTTATTCTGATGAGCTGTGCCGCGTCCTTTCTC
>JBJFGC010000409.1:0-2096 GCA_051892315.1 Eubacteriales bacterium | reverse complement strand
TTTAGAAGTCTTCTCTCAAAAAGCCACCCGTTTTTCGTTCAATTCGTTTCTTATTTGAATTTTCGGAAAGTTATTTTTGTAGTTTTTATTCATATTTTTTACTTCGGCACACTTCTCTCTTTTCGCTGATTTTTTCTTTCTTTCCAATTTCCCCTCTCAAATCTCTTGTAATTTCACCTCTGTTCCTGTATAATAATACGAAGAAAATTTTTCAGCCGCTCTGGCTCCGGAGGTATGCAACCCAATGAACCGAATTTCTCTCATCAACATCAAGCAGGGGACCAAGTCCACGTCCCGTTTTTCTGCCGGCAATACACTTCCGCTGATTCAGCGGCCGTTCGGCATGGCGGCCTTTGCGCCCCAGACCGAACGCCGCGGAAGCTGGTATTTTCAGCCTGATTCTCACAGCATCGAAGGCATCCGCCTGACCCATCAGCCCAGTCCGTGGATCAACGACTATGGCACATTTCTCATGACACCGCAGAACGACGTCATTGCAGACAGCGCAGGCAGTGCATGGGGCGGCTATCGTCCGAACGAAACCATCATGACGCCCTCGTACCTGAAGCTGCGGTTTCTCCGCTCCCGCTGTAATTTCGAGCTGACTCCCACGGAACGCGGCGGTGTGGTGCGCCTTACCTTTGAGACCGACCGACGCTCCTGCATCTCTTTTCTTCCGCTGATAGGGGACTACACCTATACTGTGTATCCCGAAAAGAATCTCATCATCGGCGAAACGACCGGTCATTCCGGCGACATCGCGAAAAACTTCCGCATGTACTATGCCATCCGTTTTGCCGAAGGCGACGCAGATTTCGGCAGCACAGAACTTCACGAAGGCAACGGGAACGGACGGACAGCACTGCACGTTTTTCTGAAGCGGAAGACCGTCGAGTTCAAGCTCGGTACGTCCTACATTTCCGCGGAAATGGCGGAGGCTGCGCTCGAACGTGAATGCGGTGCGAAAACCTTCGACGAGGTTCTCGCAGAGAACAACGAAATCTGGGAAGAACATCTCTCCCGCATCGACGTGAAGTTTGATGAAAACGAAGAGACCATGATGCGTACTTTCTACACCTGCCTGTGGCGTACGTTTCTGTTTCCGCACAAGTGTTACGAAATCGACGCGGAAGGCCGGTACGTTCACTACACCCCCATTGACGGCAGCGTTCATGAGGGCGTACGCTATACCGACAACGGTTTCTGGGACACCTACCGCACGGTCTACCCGCTGTTCACGCTGATTGCGCGGGAGGAATTCGCGGAAATGCTGGAGGGCTTTGTCAACGACTATCGCGAATGCGGCTGGCTGCCGCGCTGGATTTCCATCGGCGAAGTCGGCTGTATGCCGAGTACGCTGATTGACGCAGTCATTGCGTGTGCGGTTGTGAATGGCATTGGCAGCCGGAAGACATGGGAGGATGCGCTGGAAGGGATGCTGAAACACGCGAACCACAACGGTCCGCTTCCGCGGTTCGGACGAAACGGTGCGGAATCCTATGTAAAATACGGCTATGTTCCGCGGGACGAGCATGGGGAATCGGTAAATCTGACGCTGGACGCGGCGTACGGCGACTGGTGCATTGCAGTGGTCGCAGAGGCACTTGGCCGAACGGAACTTGTACCGGAATACCGGCGGCGCGCGAAAAACTACGCAAATCTGTTTGATCGTGAAACGGGCTTCATGCGCGGCCGTGACACGAAGGGAGAGATGGCCGGTGACTTTGACCCGATCAAGTGGGGAGGCGAATACACGGAAGGCTCTGCCTGGCAGTCAACGTTCGCGGTTCCGCACGACATCGAAGGTCTGGCGGAACTCTACGGCGGCCGTGACGCACTGCTTGCCAAACTGGACGAGCTATTTGCCACAGCACCGGATTACCGCTGTTTCGGCTACGGCGGCGAAATTCACGAAATGACGGAAATGGCGGCGGTGGACTACGGCCAGTGCGCCATCTCCAACCAGCCGAGTTTCCACATCCCCTACCTTTACGCCGCGCTCGGCGAGCCTGACAAAGCGGCCTACTGGGTCCACCGTCTTGCCAAGGAAACCATGTCCTATGCCGACGATGGTTTCCCGGGAGACGAAGACAACG
>JBJFGC010000408.1:0-2098 GCA_051892315.1 Eubacteriales bacterium | reverse complement strand
GTGGGCAGCGATACCGCAATCCGGTGCGACGCGGAAGCGCGGCTGTTCGTCTGCGAGAAACGGGCGAAAAAGCGCGGCGATTTTCTCCTCTCCAACCGTGATCCGGTCAAGGGAAATCGAAACATTTCCATCTCCGGCGGCATCTGGGACGGCAATTTCGACGGCAAGCACAACAATAAGCCCGCCGACCTGTTTGACCAGAATGCGTTCTCCGGCTCCACGCTGAACTTCGTGAACGTCCGCAATCTCACGCTTTCCGGTCTGGCTATGCGCAATTCCGTCGTCTACTACATCCGCATGGCCAAGCTGGACGGCTTCGTTCTCCGCGACATCAGCTTCGCCTCCGAACGGCCCGCTTATAATCAGGATGGTCTGCATTTCGGCGGCGAGGTACGCCATGGTCTTATTGAGAACATCACCGCCGGACCGGGTCAGACCAACGACGACATGATTGCTTTCAACGCGGACGATTCCATGACCCGTCTTGAAAACCTCGACCTGTGCTGCGGTCCCATCGAGGATATCACCGTCCGCGGCGTATACGCCGAAAACTGCTACACCGGTTTCCGTCTTCTGAGCGTGAATTCGCCCATCCGTGACCTGCGCATTGAGGACGTCTGCATCGGCTGCCGGCACTTTGCCATCAACATGGACGGGGCACGCCATTGCCGGACACCGCTCATCCGTCCCGGCGAGAAACTGTCCGGCTCCGGCCGCATCGAGCGCGTCGCCATCGACCGCATGACGGTCTGGACCACCGAAAAAAATACGGAGCGCGCGCTGATTCTGGCCGAAACGGAACTGAACGATTTTTGCATCACAAATTTCTTCCGCGACACCCAAAAGGACGTGTGCCCGGAAAAACCTTCCCTTCTCATCGCCTGCGCTCCCAGTTCCCGCGGTACACTCACGGTCGGAGAGGAGCAGCATTCGTATCATCTGGAACAGCTCAACGATGTTTTCTGCCACGCAGGAACGTTCGATTCCGCCAAGCTGGACAGCGATCTGACGGATATTTAATGCCACTCTGACGCAAAATGGTTCCGGTTACAGATTATTTACAAATATTGTGAAGAACCGTCCGTCATAAACCGGTATAATAAGGAAAATATGACTTTGCGTACAAGGAAGATCGAATGAGTGTCGTCCTGAAATATTTGTCCGTCCTCGGCATGGCTGCGCTGCCGGTGTTGGAACTGCGCGGCGCGGTTCCCTACGGCGTAGCGGCCGGCCTTCCGCTGCTGCCGGTGCTCGCGGTGAGCATTATCGGCAATATGCTGCCGGTCCCGTTTATTATTGTTTTTATCCGCCGCATCTTTGCGTGGATGAAGAAAAAAAGTGCGCGTCTTCGCGGTCTCGCGGAAAAGCTGGAAGTCCGCGCACACAAAAAAGGCAGACTGCTGATCCAGTACGAAATGCTTGGTCTGTTTGTTCTGGTGGCAATTCCCCTTCCCGGGACCGGGGCATGGACGGGCGCTTTGGTCGCAGGTCTGTTCGACCTGCGGATAAAAAACGCCCTTCCGTCCATTTTCTGCGGCGTAGTGGCTGCGGGGCTGATTATGTCGTTCATCACCTACGGGGTAGATATGTTGCTGTGACGGTAAAAATTTTGATATTTCTTAACTTTTTTTAAGAATAACCCTTGACAAAATGTCGATGAAGTGATATAATAATCAAGCAATCGGGGTGTGGCTCAGTCCGGTAGAGTGCTTGGTTCGGGACCAAGAGGCCGCTGGTTCGAATCCAGTCACTCCGATGAAAAAACAGTCAGAATTCACAGTTTTTATGTGAGATTTCGGACTGTTTTTTGTTTTTGTCGGATAGATTGTTGTGACGTTTTTACAAATCGTTTGTCAATAACGGTGTACCTTCCATTAGAACTAAGCCGCTTTTCTAATGAACATACATATGGTTCTGCACAGAGAATGCTCAAAGTTCCTTCATTCAGCACCTGTACGACGGATCAAACTGTAACTGACAGATTCCTCCATATTCATACCGATATTATAACTGTAAAAAAATACTGAAGTCATTCTTTTCTTGGACTTCAATATTTTTCTTCGCAATTCTGTCATTCCGTCATTACAGATGGAACAAC
>JBJFGC010000407.1:0-2099 GCA_051892315.1 Eubacteriales bacterium | reverse complement strand
GGTATTTTGTCGGTTCTGGTTCTGGTGGGGTCTCTGTTCGTTTTTACGTTCGGTGCAGGATACCGGGTCCCCACGCTGGACAAAAAGCTCGGACTGGAACGACAGAAGGTATCGGCGGAGGAACTGGCGGAAACCATGAACCTTGTCATCGACCGTCTGAACGAGCTGGCGCCTTATGTGACCTATGTGACCGACCGCGGATCGGTCCGTCCGTATACCCATGAGGAAACTGTGAAGCTCTGTCTGGAATCCTATGCCGGGCTTTCGGAGCAGTATTCCTTTCTCCAGAAGCTCAACGCGCCGGTCAAACAGATCATGCTGTCCGATTACATGACCTACACGCATATTTCCGGCGTCTACACGTTCTTCACCGGCGAAGCGAACCTCAACACCAACTATCCCTACTTTGTCAATGTGTTCACCACCGCACATGAGATGGCGCACCAGCGAGGGATTGCGCGCGAAAATGAGGCGAACTTTATGGCGTACCTCGTCTGCATCCGTTCCGATGATCCGTATATGCAGTATTCCGGTTATCTTAATATGTACGAATACCTTGCCTCTCCCTTGTACAGCGCGTCGCCAACCCTGTACCGGCAGACCGTCGGCCGTTTGGATCGGATGGTGCAGTATGACCTTCTCTGCTACAGCAATTTCTTTGACCAGTACCGCGATAACGCCGCAGCCGATGTGAGCGATGCCGTCAACAACACGTACCTCATTCTGCAGGGAACGGAGGGCTCCCGCAGCTACGGTATGGTGGTCGACCTCGCCGTCGCATACCATAAGAATGGAAACGAATCCTGAGAGGGCGGGCCTTTGACCCGCGAAAGGAGGAGCATAGCATGAAAAAATTCCGCCCTGCCGCTTTTGCTGCCGCGCTGCTGCTGGCCGCTGGCATGGCCGGTACAGCACCAAGCAATGCCTCCGATGTTCCGAGCCTGTTTCATAACGATGAAGCGTGGTACAAGGATGGCGCCGCACCGCTGGTTCTGCGGGATGGAGTTTACTACGTGCCTGCAGAGCTGTTCGGTATGTTTGAGTCGATCAGCGTCACCACGCCGAATGAAAACAATCTTCTGATTCAGAACACCGAGGACGGACGCTACGTATCCATCCTCTTTCAGGAATGCCGCGCTGCCGTCAACGGAACGATTCTGGAGAATGTCCGTCTTTTCCGCGACAGCGGGGTCTATTACGTGGAGGCAGAGCCAACCGCCGCGACGGTCGGAATCTCTGTGGAAACGATCACGCATGAGGACGGCAGCGTATCCATGCGGCTGTATGACGATACCTGCCTTCTCACGACGGAGGAACTGCTGAACTCCTATTTCCCGGCTGAACCGGAGGAGGACGAATTCGCCGGATTGGATGAGGAAGAGGAGCGCGATCTCAAACGTATTTTCGTCCTTTGCCGCGAACCGTCTGCGGATACAGAGCCTTCCTTCTGTGCGCTCTCTCTGCTGCGGGAGTACGGTATGGATTACACGCTGTTTCTGACGGAGGACACGGCTCCCGAAACGCTGCTTACGGCGCTTTCCGTCGGAGAATACGGCATTCTCACGTCCGAAACCGGAGAAGAGGCGCTTGAGGCGCTGAACGAAACCAACGAGACTTTCCGGAAAATTACCCGTGTCCGGACCCACTTTACCCTGACCACCGGCAGCTATGCGTCGGACGATCTGCTGCGCGGCGCCGGCTACTGCCCCGTCACGCCGGATTTTATTGTGACGGCGTATGTCGACGCGGATGTTGTGTTTGCCGATATGATGCAGTATTTGGGAGCGCACGATTATTGCGTTCTGCTGCTGGAGGATTGCTGGCAGACCGGGCGTATGGTGGAACTGATGAACCAGATTGACCGCGAAACCTTCATGACCTCCAACCTCGGAAACGGATGACGGTCTATTTCTCCGGAACGGGGAAGGGAAGAAAGGAGTATTTTATGGAGACCAAAAAGAAGATTCTCATTGTGGAAGACGAAAAAAATATTGCGACGGTCCTCGCATATAATATAAGGAAAGAAGGCTATGACTGCGACATTGCCGGCGACGGAGAAACCGGACTGACGATGGCGCTGACCACCTCGTATGACCTTA
>JBJFGC010000406.1:0-2101 GCA_051892315.1 Eubacteriales bacterium | reverse complement strand
TGCATAGGGTGAGCGCGGCGTCGTAAAAAAGGAAGAAGACGGTGCCGATGAGAATGGTGGGGACAGTGAAAGGGAAAAGTCGGTGCCGGTGAAGACGAAGTTTGCGAGGATGACGCAGATCATCAGCATGGAGTCGAGGAAGGAAAGTTTCAGGAGCCATGCGAACAGGGAGCGCAGGCGTTCAAAGTACATTTTGACAATGGGGTAGAGGGCCGCGAACATCAGGTATTCCAGCGCGTAGAGCTTGGAAGGGAGCAGGAGAAGGGCGAGCGCCGAGGTCACCGCTGCGTAAACCCAGGTCAGCTTTGGTCCGCACTCCACCATGACCAGCATGGTCATCAGGGAACAGACGACCAGAACGGACAGGTCCAGTGCCGTCAGGCCGAGCAGGTACATCAGTGCCAGCGCCAGCGCCGCCATCACGCCGCCGAGCGTAATTTTTTGGGTCATTGACTTGTTTGTCATAAAAGTTTCGGCCTCCGGTCTCTAACAGCAGCGGATCAGATCCCCGCCGCAGCATTCGCAGCAGCTGTCACAGCAAATCAGCGTCGAGCAGGTGCCGCAGACGTCGCAGTCACCGACATGGTTGTTGGTCCGGTATTCGTTCCCGAAGCCGGATGAGCGCATTTTGAGGCGGTTTTTGGCCTCACGGTATTCGGCGTTGGCAGGGTCAAGGTAGCAGGCAATCTCAATGTAGCGGAGGGCGTCGTAGTAGAAGCCGCGCTGCGTCAGGAGGCAGCCCTTGAGGTAGTTCCACTCCGCACCGCGGTCGCCCGCCGGAGTGGAATCAATAATCAGTTCGGCGTCCGAATACAATCCTTCCGAAATCAGGCGGCGAACCTCATAAAAGGACGTGGTTCCCGACGAGGTGTAGGACGTCCCGTGCGGAATCCCGCCCTTCCCTGAGCCGGAGCGTTCCTTCTGAATGGTATCGTACGCCTCGTTGATTTCCTTCATGACCGATTCCGCGGCCGCCGCTTCCTCCGGTTTTCCTGCAAAATTGTCCGGATGGTACTTTCGCGCAAGGCTGCGGTACGCTTTTTTTATCTCATCATCTGTGGCGCTGCGCGATACGCCGAGCACCTGATATGGGTCTTTCATCAATTCAGCACTTTCCTTTCACGGCGCAATCCGCCCCCCGCCGTCCTCCGTTTTCCCGTACAGTACCCGCCGCATGGACGCGGGAAGACCGAGGTATACAATATTTTTCACCACCGGCGTGAGCGGGTGGGATGCATCCAGCTGTTCCGCCGCGCGGCCGAGCCCCTCCAGGTCCAGAGGAAGCGAAATTTCCAGCGAACCCCGCACGAGGTCCGTCATATTTCCGTCTTCCCCGACGGCGAGACTTCCCCAGCCGGCAGCCAGCGGGTTATACCGTCCGCGCCGGACATCCTCCGGCAGGTCGTCCGCCGCGTCACACATGTACACGAACCGTCCCACGTGCCGTCCGATCCTGCCTGCCGTTTCCGCCTGCGGGCCGTCCAGGCCGAGCGCGAAGCCATACGCAAGCACGCCGCCGAAGGCCTCCGCCGTTTCGTCTGCCGAAGGGGAACGTGCCTCCTCCAGCTTCGACAGGTTCGCCAACCTTGCTGCCAGTTCTTCCGACGCGTTTTCCGGCAGGTTCCGTTCGCCGCGCCGGCGCATTCGGGAAACGGGCAGATCGGCCAGCGCCGCCTTCGCACGTTTCCATCCGTGCTCGTCCGTGAGGTCGTCCCGGTTTTTGAGGTACGCAAGCAGCGCGGACATCGCCGCCGCGTAGTCAAGCGACGGATTTTCCCGCACATACGTCCGTTTTTTCAGCGGATGCGCGGCGCAGCAGAACCGCTCAAGCTCCGCCGCGTCTCCCGCGAGGATCATGCGCACCATGGCGAGCATGGTCAAATCATAGGACAGCGTCAGCCGGGACGTCTGTCCCGTCACCCGCCCCATCGCGCGGCACAGTCCGCAGTACACTGCGCGGTACAGCTCATATTCCGCTACCTTCAATTCCGGCACAAACGGCCTGACATATCCGAACATATCCTCTGAATCTTTCCCGCAGGGTTTCTTTTTATCTTTCTAATGGTATAACAAACCGGCTTCTTTTACAATAAACTTTTTG
>JBJFGC010000405.1:0-8179 GCA_051892315.1 Eubacteriales bacterium | reverse complement strand
CGCCGCTCATGCCGCCGACCTGCGGAATGGTGACGTGGCTTTCGTCGATGAACATGATATAGTCGTCGGGGAAGTAGTCGAGCAGGGTATACGGGACGGACCCCGGCTCCCGTCCGGCGAAAACGCGCGAATAGTTCTCGACGCCGGAGCAGTAGCCCACCTCGCGCAGCATTTCGAGGTCGTAGCGGGTACGTTCCTCAATCCGCTGTGCTTCGAGCAGCTTGTTCTGCGACCGGAACCATTCCACACGCTCCTCCATTTCCGTCTCGATTTCCTCGAACGCCCGCTCCCGCATCGCCGGGTCGACGACGTAGTGCGTGGCCGGATAGACGGCGGCGTAGTTGATGTACTCGATGACCTGACCGGTTACGGGGTTGAACTCCGCGAGACGGTCGATTTCGTCCCCGAAAAACTCGGCGCGGATGGCGCGGTCGGACGCTCCCGCCGGGAAGATTTCCAGAGTATCGCCGCGGACACGGAACTTATCACGGACGAAATTGACATCGTTGCGTTCGTAGCTGATGGCGACGAGACGCGCCATGAGGTCGCGCATGGAAATCTCCAGCCCCGGGCGCAGTCCGACGACCTGACCGGCGTATTCTTCCGGCGGGCCAAGGCTGTAGATGCACGACACGCTCGAAACGATGATGACGTCGCGGCGTTCAAACAGCGCGGAGGTGGCGCTGTGGCGGAGCTTGTCGATTTCGTCGTTGATGGAGGAATCCTTTTCGATGTACATATCCTTCCCGGGAACGTAGGCCTCGGGCTGATAGTAATCGTAGTAGGACACAAAATATTCGACGGCGTTTTCGGGGAAAAACTCGCGGAACTCACAGCAGAGCTGCGCGGCCAGCGTTTTGTTATGGGAGAGAATCAGGGCCGGCCGGTTCAGCCGGGCGATCACATTGGCCATCGTAAACGTCTTACCGGACCCCGTAACGCCAAGCAGCGTCTGGTATTTCATTCCGGACTCAATCCCGGCGGTCAGCCGCTCAATCGCTTCCGGCTGGTCTCCGGTCGGCTGATACGGCGAAACAAGTTGAAAAGATTTATTTTTCATGTTTTTTTGGGGGGGAGGAGATGGGGAAGGAACTTTTTGAAAAAAGTTCCTTCCCCAAACCCCATCCTCAAAAACGTTCAATCCGGGTGGGATGGACAAAGTTGGGTGCAGATTTGGAATACCTGTGCGGCGGTGAAGCTGACAGACGGTTTCTTCCTGCAAATCTGCACAAACGAAAATCCAAATTTATCGATTGAAGTTTTTGGAAAGGGGTTTGGGGAAAACTTTTTTTCAAAAAAGTTTTCCCCATGAAACCTCAGCTCATTCTGAAATCAATTTCCTGCGGGAGCGGATATTTTTCAAAGATTTCGGCGTCGGTGACGGAGGATACGTCACGATGCTCGTCGCGTGCGATGATTTTGCGGTAGATTTCCGCCCAGATGGCCGACGTGGACACTTCACCCTCGCGGATGTCCGAGACTTCCGGCGCGCTCCGCAGGATGACGACCGCGTCGTCCAGCCGGTCGGTTTTGGCAAGGCTGCGTGCGTAGAACAGCGCGACACGGCCGTTGGTTTGGTATGCGCCGCCGCAGGATTCGATCATTGCGACGATGTCCTCGTCCGTGCCGAACGCCTGCAGGTAGGTGATGGCGTCGATGATGAGCCGCAGGTACCCCGCGCCGCCCAGCTCGACCGCACGCTTCATGAGCCGCACGCCTTCCGCTTTCCGTCCTTCGCCGTACCGTTTGGCGTCGGCGGCGTACATCCATGCCAGGGAACGGAGCGCCACCGCGTTTTCCTCCGCCTGCACGGACTTTTGGAACGCCATCCGCGCCGCGTCGAAGGATTTCGCTTCGTAGTACGCGCAGCCGAGTTCCAGCCACGTGTACCAGTCCTTCCCCTGGACTGCCTCGAGCCGTTCGATGAAGCGGCCGCCCATCGCATACTCCATCACGCTGTCCTCCGTGAGAACGGACGGGCGCGCGGGCAGACGGCCGGTTTCAAGAAGGGTGAGAAAATCCTCCTCCGGTTTCCCGAGCACGGATTCCGGCGGAAAAACGGCAGAAGTGCTGAGCCGCCAATCGGAGACGCCGGATTTTTTCCGTGCCAGTTCTTCCAGAGCGCCCCAGCCGGAGCCGTAGGAGACGATTTCTTCCGGACCGGAGGCGGTGAAATACGCATCCGCGGTGCAGACCAGCTCGAACCGTCCTTCTTCCGCGATATGTTCCTCGACCCAGCGGCTGGCCGCGTCGTAGTCCTCGCCGTGAAGAAGGGCCGGGTCGCCGGCGGAGGCCGCGTAGCCTTCCGTCCATTCGATGACCTCGCCGGCCTTCATCGGACGCTGTTCGGACTGGGAGTGAAGCAGACCGGCCTGAAGCTCCGCGTAGCAGCGGTCGTCATGGGAAAGCCAGCGGTTCCAGTTGCGTCCGCCCGGCTTCTGCGTTCCCCAGACGAACAGCTTGCGGCCCAGTTCGTTGGCGGTGGAAAACTGAACGAACCCGCGTCCTTCGCCGTTGTAGTAGGACATGAAGCGGTGGCGTCCCTTTTCGAGACGGTAAAAATAGTCGAATGCGTGGTCGTGGTTGGCGGGATAGTAGGCGTCCTTCGGGACTTCGGGGGTGTGGACGGCGGTGTGGCCGTCTTCCCAGGGATAGCTGTAATAGGTGGTCGCGGGAACGATGACGCGGCTGTCCGGGGTTTCGAGGTACGCGCCGTTGGACCACCAGTAAACGTACGTGTCCCGGCCGGAGAGGTTCTCGATTTTCACGCGGACAAGCAGATTGTCGCGCGCGAGGGTCGCCAGAACGGTGTAGACGATGCCGCGCTTGCGTTCGTATTCGTACATTTTGAGCGTTTCGCCGCCGGCCGCGTTTTTGTAGTGGGCGACAAACAGGGGGGAACAGGTGAAGGGATGGTGGCCGATGATGCCGATGTTCCACTCGATGCCGCCGGAGAACCAGGCGTTGCGCAGGGCGAGGTTGGCGGGCTGGAAAACGTTGTTCCGGAACAGCAGCTCGCGCCCTTCGGTTTTGGAGTATAAGGACCACAGACGTCCGCCGAGTCCGGTGGCGAATTCGGCGCGGAGGTACTCGTTTTCCAGAACGGCGGTTTTCAGCGCACGTTCGGTCAGATTCCGGTCATAGCCGTCCTGCATGGTGTAGGGGAGCATGGAATGGATGCGGCCCTGATTCACCCAGGCGGACTCCTCCATCTCCAGTCCTTCGTCCGGAACGACGGGTCCGGCGGGAGCGGGATAATTGGCCTTGATGTCCGGCAAAACATTCGGCAGGCCAAGGTTCGCGGCGGGAAGCCGCATTTCAGTAAAGTTCAGCATAGCAATGCACCTTTCGTACAGGAATTACGGTATGGTTATTGTTTTTTTGGATAAGGGATTTTGCGGGGAGGGTACTTTTTGAAAAAAGCCCTCTCCCCCGTAGTTTACGCTGCGCGTAACTACTACCCCACCTTCAAAAACTTTCAAAAAAGAACAGGGACAGGGTGCAGTGTGAATCTAACATAAAATCTGCACAAACTTTGTCGATTCCTTCTGTTTGAAGTTTTTTGAAGGGGGTGCGGGGGAAAGCTTTTTTTCAAAAAAGTTTCCCCCGCGAATCCCATTGGATTCCTACTTATGATCCCATCTCACGTCCGCAGAAACTCCCGCCCGATTTTGCCGGTCAGGTGTTCGATGGTGATGCAAACGACGCAGACCCTGGCGAGGCCGGCGGTGATTTTCTGCTCGGCGGCATCCGCCGGAACGGCAGGGGAATACTTGTCGGTCAGGAGGCGGAGGGCCGCATGCTTTTCGGCGGGGTCCTCCACGACGGCGGCGCGGCCGAACGCGATGACGCTCCGGTATTTGGTGGTGAACTTTTCGGCTGCGACCTCGTCGTGGTCGACCACACAGAACGACACCTTCGCATCCCGCGTGATGGCGTCCATTTTGTGACCGGTGTACGCGCAGTGGAAATACAGCTTGTCCCCTGCGAAAGCGTAATTCAGCGGAACCGTATACGGATAGCCGTCGTCACCGTGAACGGCGAGGACGCCCGTCCGCCCGCGTTCCAGCACGGCCCGGCTTTCTTCGTCAGGAATCTGCCGTTCGATTCGCTTCATGTCACGAAACATCCGTCGGTCCCTCACTCACAAAGTTCCTTGAACTCTGCCCAGGCGGCGAGGTGGGCGTCGTCGGCCTCGGGGGTGATGTTCTGGATCATTTCCATGTCACTCCGTTCAAAGTTGGAGGGAAGAATCAGAAAATCGCGGAACTCCTCCGTGATGTAGGGCTCGGAAGCGGAGGACGTGCAGTAGTAGCCGAGGTACTCGAAGCAGGCGGCGCCGCGCTGGGGATCGAGGATAAACTCGATAAACTTATGCGCCGCGTCGGCGTTGGGCGCCTTGGAGGGGATGAACATGCCCATGATGCCGAAGCCGATGCCTTCGGAGGGATAGACAATCTTCAGGTCAGGGTTGGCGAGCTTGGCCATGGTGACCTGGGAAGTATACATGACGGCGGCGTCGATTTCGCCGGAGACGAGGTCATCCTGAATGTAGTCGTCTTTGATGAGACGGATGTTGGGAGCAAGCTCGTTCAGTTTCGCGCCGGCGGCGGTGATATCGGCGAGGTCGGTGGTATTATAGCTCTTGCCGAGGACCTTTAAGGCCATGCCGTTGATGACGCGGTAGTTGGCGATGATGCCGACCGAGTCCGTAAGGGACGGATCCCACAGGTCTGCGTAGCCACCGATGTCGACGCTTACGTTCGCGGGATTGTACACGATGGTCTGGACGCCCGCGCCGTAGGGAACGGTATACTCGTCCGCAGGGTCATAGAACTGTCCCTGGAACAAGGGATTGACGTTGCCCAGGCTGGGGATTTTGGACTTATCAAGCTTCTGGACAAGTCCCTCCGCAATGGCAGTTTCGATGATATAATCGTCGGCGATGACCAGGTCATAGTCGCCGCCCTCGGACGCCTCCAGCTTCATAAGCATGGTTTCGTCGTAGTCAAAATTGACATAATTGATGTCAATTCCCGTCGTCTCCTCAAATTCGCTCAGGACCTCCTCCGGAAACATCCCTTCCCATGTGTACAGGTTCAATGTCCCGTTCTCTCCCTTTCCTCCGCCGCAGGCCGTAAGGCTCCCCGCGGTGAGCATCAGTGCAAGGGCAAATGCAAGTTTCTTCATATGTGGATTCCTCCTGTTTTTTATGATTTTTTGATGTTATGCGTTGGGGCAGGGCCCCGCAGGCTCCCCCTCAGCCTACCTTTTCCTCCGCAGAAGCCACGCCAGCGTCAGAGAAAGGATGGAAACCGCCAGCATGATCGTGCAGAGGGCGTTGATTTTAGGGGAAAGACCGGTTTTGATCTGGGTGTAGACTTTGATGGGGAGGGTGTTCACGGAGACACCCGTCACGAAGATGCTGATGATGACGTCGTCGAAGCTCATGGCAAAGGAGAAGAACATGCCCGAGAGAACGGCCGGGGAAATCATGGGAAGCGTCACCGTGAAGAACGCCGTCAGACGCCCCGCACCGAGGTCGCGCGCGGCCTCAATGGCGGAGATGTCCAACCCACCCAGACATGCCGCAACCTCCGTGTAGACGTAGGGAATGCAGAACGCCGTGTGCGCAATCACCAGCGTCAGCATCCCAAACGGAAGTCCGAGCAGGGAAAAGAACGCCAGAAAAACCATCCCGAGGACGATCTCCGGTATAATCAGCGGAAGAAGCGCCAGCTTTTCCACCCACCGCTTCAGCGGAAGACGAGAGCGGTTCATGCCAAGCGCCGCCGCCGTCCCGATCACCGCCGCAAGCAGGGACGAGACCACACCGAGAAAAACGGAGTTTCCCAGCGCCTCCAGAATCGAGTCGTCGCGGAACAGCTCCGCGTACCATTTCAGCGAAAAGCCGGTCCACTGAGACGACAGCTTGCTTTCGTTGAACGAATAGACCGCCACAATCACAATCGGCAAGTACGTCAGAACGGTCATCAGAATGGGATAAATGAGGTGGGTACGGCGGTATTTCATCGGTCCTCCCTCCGTTTCCGCAGCAGGAAGGCGCATACCGCCCCCGTCAAAAGCATCAGAATCACCGATAACGCCGCCGCAAACGGCTGGTTGTGCGCACGCATCAGCTGCTCCTCAATCAG
This sequence comes from Eubacteriales bacterium, assembly GCA_051892315.1. Lineage (GTDB taxonomy): Bacteria > Bacillota > Clostridia > Oscillospirales > CAG-272 > UMGS1696. Next base: position 2,024 of record JBJFGC010000405.1, on the reverse strand, counting down.
ACTGCCGATGAGCACCACCTTGTTCCCCCCAAGAATCGAGGCAATGAAAAACAGCCCCATCGACGGAATGAACGTCAGGACAATGCCCGTTTTCAGCCCCGGCATGGTCAGCGGAAGCGTCACCGACAAAAACGCGCGTACCCGTCCCGCGCCAAGGTCCCGCGCCGCCTCCACCAGCGTCCGGTCCAGCTTTTCCGCCACCTGATACACCGACAGAAACATGAAGGGCAGAAGCACGTAAATCATTCCCACCACGACCGCCGGATACGTATACAGCAGCCGCAGCGGCTCACGCGTGAGGTGCAGCGCCATCAGCAGCCGGTCCAGCAGTCCGTTCGCGCGGAAAAAGATAATCCACCCGCACAGCCGCAGAAGCGAGTTGACAAAATACGGCACCATCTGCGCCGTCCGGAAGAAACGGCCGTATTTCGCGGGAAGAAGCGCGACGCCCAGCCCGAACGGGTAGCCGATCAGAATCACCGCCGCCGTGGAGATAACCGCCAGCTTCAGGGATTCGAGAAAGGTGGAAAAATAAACCTCGTCAAAAATTTTCCGGTAATTTTCCAGCGTAAAGGCATTCGAGAAACCAAACCCGTCGCGGGTCATGAAGGAGAGGTACAGCATGTACACCAGCGGTCCGGCGACAAAGACCAGCGTAAACAGGTACATCGGGAGCACCGCAAGGGTCGCGGCGCGCCGGTTTTTCCGGTTCATGACCGCACCTCCTCGTCGCTTTCACATAAAACCGCCGCCCGGTCGGGAATTTCGCACCGTACCGTGTCCCCGACGCGAAGCGAAGTATCCAGCCCGTAGCGCACGGCGGTGAGCTGCGTACCGGCGCGGTCAAACGTGAGGTGCAGAACGCCGCCCGCGAAGCGGAGACCGGTGATGGGGCCGGAGACCGCACTCCCGCTGCCGTTTTCCGAAAGCTGAATCCGTTCGCCGCGCAGCGCCGCGTGGACGAGGTCGCCGGAGCGGTACGTCCGCTCCGAGGATCCCCGCCGGACGATCAGGGGAACCCCGCCAAAGTCCACCTCTGCGCTGTCCCCGTCCACTGTCCCAACGAACGTGCAGGGAAGAATGTTGGCCTCCCCGACAAAGCGCGCCACATAGACGGATTTGGGACTGTCGTAGATTTCGGAAGGGGTGCCGAGCTGGAGAAAATGCCCGTCGTGCATCACGGCAATCCGGTCGGACATATTGAGGGCCTCCTCCTGGTCGTGCGTGATGTAAATGAAGGTAATCCCGAGGGATTTCTGCAGGTTTTTGAGCTCGGACTGCATCTGCCGGCGCAGGTTGAGGTCCAGCGCGCCGAGCGGCTCGTCGAGCAGGAGAACGCGGGGGCGGGCAATGACGGCGCGCGCAATGGCAATTCTCTGCCGCTGACCGCCGGAGAGAGCGGAAGGATAGCGTCGTTCGTAGCCGGTCATACGCACGAGGGCAAGGGCGTCTGCGACTGCGGCGCGGATTTCGGCCTTTGTTTTTCGCGGGCGGGCAATCCGGAGAGGGTAGGCCACGTTGTCAAAAACAGTCATATGGGGAAAGAGCGCGTAGCTCTGGAAAACGGTATTGACCTCACGAAGGTTCGGCTCAACGGAAGTAACGTCGCGGCCGTCGAGGAAAATCTGTCCGCAGTCGGCCTCCTCAAGACCGCACAGAATGCGGAGAAGGGTCGTCTTTCCGCAGCCGGAGGAGCCGAGGACGGTCAAAAATTCCCCGCGCGCAACGTCAAAGGAGAGGTCCCGCAGCACGCGGGTATCGCCGAAGGATTTAGAAATTCCGTGAATCCGGAGAATGTAGGAGTCATCGCCCATGCGAAAAACCTTCCGTAAACGAAAAAAATCAAGATAAGTATATGTTATCACAAGATAAGCGCGATGTCAATTATTAAAAATACCGAAAGATATTTTAAGATATATTTAATATTTAATGTGAGGGTGATGGGATTCGCGGGGGAAACTTTTCCCCCAAAAAGCTTTCCCCCGCACCCCCTTCAAAAAACTTTAAAAATGGGTGAAAGGACA
>JBJFGC010000404.1:0-2107 GCA_051892315.1 Eubacteriales bacterium | reverse complement strand
GACCGCCGAAAAGGCTGCAAACAAGGTAATTCAAAAGACGAACGAAGCCTTTATCGAAAGCAAGGCTGCTCTTGAAGCCGCTAATCCGTAAGAAAAACGGAATCTTTCGCACAGAAAAACCGGGTAAAATCCTTTTGAAAAAGGATTTTACCCGGTTTCTTTCTTCGTTTCTTTGCGGCTTTGCTTTACGGAACGAGGTAGCGTTCCAGCCAGGTCACGCCCACGTCCAGCGCCTCGTACAGGCCGGTCTTCATGGCTTCCTTGATCACGCGTTCTTTCTTTGAAACGGACGGGTCGGTGCTGATCAGCTGAATATAAACCTTGTCTGGCACCTTCCTTCCTTTGAATTCCGTCTCAGACATGATAATCATCTGAAGTATATATTTGTCGGACACATTGCCATAGCATATCACGTTGTCTTCCCGAACGAGGGGTCGGTTTTTATACAGTACAAAATCTCCGTCAACGGTTGAGGTTACATCTTTTCTGTCTGCAATCCATTCTGCCATCTTTCTAGTTCCTTTCCCATTTTATTATTATAGATAAAGTATATTATACTATATTTTTACTCCAATGTCAAGACTCAGATGATGGTTTTATAACGGATTGCAGCGATTGAAAAACAGGATTCTCCCCCGCACGCTTCTTGACCGCTCCGAATCCTTTTTCAGCCTCCTCTTCCCTCCTGCACTGCTCTGACCAAAGCCTGAACATCGGACATTTTATTGAAATAGGAAACGCTTGCGCGCACCAGACCATGTTCAAAGCTGCCGAGCGTACGGTGGGCGATGGGGGCACAGTGATAGCCGGTGCGGACGCAGATGCCGCGGGACGCGAGATTTGCGCCAACCTGCGCAGGCGTAAGGCCGTCAACGGTGAAGCTGACGATGGAACCCACGGTATCTCCGTATAGGTGTACGCCCTCGATGCAGCTCAGCTTTTCGGCAAGCACGGACGTGAGTGTACATTCGTGAAGGTGGATTTCCTCCATACCGACACGGCGGACGTAGCGGATTCCTGCAAGAAGTCCGGCAATCGCGGGAAGCGGGATGGTTCCGGCTTCCAGACGTTCCGGAAGCTCCTCCGGCATCGCCGCGTCCAGGGAGTGAATACCCGCGCCGCCCTCGAGGATGGTCTTATAGTGTGCGTCCTCCGAGGAAAGGAGCATTCCGACCCCCATCGGTCCGTACAGCCCCTTATGCCCCGGGAGACACAGCGCAGTGATGTGCATTTGACGCATATCCATTGGAAGATGACCCGCGCTCTGCGAAGCGTCAACGATAAAAGCAAGGCCATGTTCAGCGCAGAGTTCCCCGATTTTTTCGATCGGGAGGACGCGGGAGCAGATATTGGACTGATGCGTGGCAATCACGATGCGGGTATTCGGACGGAGGAGTCCGCGGATGCTTTCGAGAATCTCGTCGTCGTCGCCGGACGCGTCGTATACATCATGCTCCGCGGCGCCGGCGGAGGTGAGGGCCATCACCGGACGATACGCGGCGTTATGAACATAGTTATCCATCAGAATATGGCATCCCGGCTCGGCCAGTCCCTTGATGGCGCAGTTAAGAGCATGGGTAGCATTTACGGTAAAGACGACCCGTTCAGGGCTTGCGCCGAACAGGTCGGCCGCAGCGGAACGGCAGTCGTAAACAAGCTCCGCAGCGGCAGTTGAAAGTTTATGGGAGCCGCGTCCCGGGTTTCCTCCGGCGTTGTGCATGGCGTCCGTTACGGCGCGGACAACCGTCTCCGGTTTCGGGAATGTGGTAGCGGCATTATCAAAATACAAAACCTGCTTCATTTTATCGCCCCCTCCCGATAATATCCCCGTAAACGATGTTTTTTCTGTCCAGCAGCCCGGTCACTTCTTCCACATCCGCGCAGTTCAGCCGCAGCCCCACGGAGCATCCGTGCCGCGTCACTGAAGGATCCACCGACACGACGTCCGCATGAATTTTTCCCATCATCGCGGTGCGTCGTGCCCGTTCCGCAGCTGTTCGTGTCTGCATTGCGATAATACAATCTGGCATATTTCTTTCCTTCCTTTTTTAGTATATTACTGCCGTTTACAGGATATGCCGAATCGGGGTGGGTGGTGCTTTTCGAT
>JBJFGC010000403.1:0-8210 GCA_051892315.1 Eubacteriales bacterium | reverse complement strand
TGCCGTCGGAGAAGGTCACGTCCGCGCCGGTGAACCATGTATCGTGCGGGAAATCGCAGCGGATGAGGATTTCCAGCGCGTCCAGACAAACGGTGCGGCCGAAATCAATGGTGATTTCGTTGGTGTCCATCGTGGATTTTTCGGGTCCCCACGACTGCACCGGATACGTACCGTGCGCTGTGTTTGCCGTGAAGCCGTCGATGGCACATCTTGCTTCGTAGTGCGCCGCTTCACCGTCGGCCACGCTGTTCGTTGACGCGTGCGGATAGGACGTTGTATTGTTCTTTAAATCGTACACATTTTCCGCGAGGTTGCGGGACGCGGTTAATTCGCTCTCCGTCGGAATGCGCGCGCTGATGACGTTTGCAATGTAGACGGTGTTCTTCCCGTCGTCGAGTGCGCTCGGGTAAATGTTCCCCATTCCGGACGGGAATTTGTATTCGAACACACCGTCCGGACAGTAGACGATGTTCTCACCCAACTTCGAGGACAGGCACACCGCCACGTAGGTTTCTCCCGCGGGAAGCGTGATGCGCACGCCCTGCTTGGGAGAATAGCTTTCGGCCACATTCAGAATCGCCCATCCGCGGCCCGTCGCTTCCGCCGCTACCTTGCCCGAGGACTCCAGAAATTCGATTTTCACTTCGCCCGCGTCGTCATAGCGTCCGGCCTTTTCGTCGATGACCGCCTGATTGAGATTGTCGTAAAATTCCCGCTTGTTGCCCTTTTCGTCGTACTCGCGGCGGTCGTTCGCGCTCCAGGTGACGTTTTCGTCGTAGGAGCCGTAGGCCGGAACCACAAGGTCAATCCAGCACTCGATGGTGCGGATCTGCTCCTCCGTCAGGCTGCCGTGTCCGCTGCGGAGCTTTTCCACCAGCAGACTCTGCGATGAGCCGAACGTGTACGGCGCCACGATTTCCGCGCCGCTCATGGACGAGAGGAAGTTCACATATTTCCCGTTCGGGGTGCAGAGCCAGTTCGTACCGCTCGGGTAGGAGCCGGTCAGAACGAGGTAGGACAGCGGCCAGTATTTTTTCTGGCGGGAGCCGACCACGTCAACGTTTTCAAGCGAAAAGACCGCTTCTCTGGAATCGTCCAGCGGAACGACGGCTTCCGCGTCGGGATCCTGTTCGTAGGAATACAGGGACAGGTCGATCTGGCGGCCGCCTGCCGTGTTGCAGAGCGAGATTGCGAGGATGTTTTCCCCTTCCACAAGGTACTCGGACGCGTCGGTGCAAAGCTCAAGCTCCACGTAATTGTCCACCCAGTTCGGGTCGTAGAAGATTTCCTTTCCGTTGAGGTACATCCGGATGCCGTCGTCATAGGTAATCTTCGTCCACAGAGAAGAACCGCGGAAGGCGTCCACATCGTCGACCGTAAACGTGCGGCGGAGGAAAATCGCGTTGTCGCCGCCGCTCCAGTCTGTTTTCCAGCCAATGCCGTCGATGGTGCGGTCGCCGAACGGCGTCTGGCCGGTCTTCCATTTGGTGGAGGTATCCTCACCGGTTGTCCAGCCGTCAGGGGCTTTGTTGAGACTCGTCGCCTTGATGTATTCCCACTGAGCGTACTGCCGGATGAAGGTCTTCTTTTCCCCCTCTGCCGCGCCGGACGTTGAGGTCAGTCCGAGGGAGAAGTAGGTACCCTCGACCTGTACGGAAAGGATATTTTCCCCGAATGCAAATGCCTGACGCATTTCCTTGGTCACGGGGATGTTGATTTCTTCAGATGTAGGATGATCCATTTCCGCAATCAGCGTACCGTTGAGACGGATTTCCGCCTTGCCGCAGAGCTGTCCGGTGAAGGTCAGCGCGCATTCGTTGAGGTCGTAATTCGTGCCGGTAAAGGTCGTCCATGCGCGGAGAGCACCGGTTGTCCAGAGGGTGTTGTGTTCCTGCGGTGCGGTTGTTCCGTCGCCGAACGGTGCATGAACCGTAAACGGATAATCCGCGTCCCCACCAGCCGCAGCAAACGGAGATTCTTCCATCGGCAGATACCGCCATACCGCATCTTCCGCGAGGATGATGCCGGCGGGATCGGTGTCATAGCCGGCCGCACCGCGCGCGTTGACCATCGCATACGCTTCTGCTGTATCGGAATGGCAGACGACGCAGCTTTCGTCAAGGATCGGCTGTACTTCTTCAAGGAACGAGAAGCCAACCGCATCGGTATATGGGTCATAATCTTCCGGGTAATCGTCCATCCACAGGTCGGGCTGAAGCTCCGTCACGCCCTTTTTCATCGCCAGCGTGGTCGTACCGGAGACGGTCGGGGCGACGTTCTTGTCTTCATGACACCCCACGCAGGAGAAGGTTTCATTCGGCATCAGTGTCGTCCACGACCGCATGGTCTGAATCACACAGCCGTTTTCGTCGAGAAGCTGGAAGTACAGTGTGGTGTTCGCCGGAACCTTGAACAGCGCGCTGCCGTCCTCCTCAACCGGGACCACGCCGAGGACTTTTTTCACGTCCCACGCACCGTTGCCGGCTGCAATGGGCGAAAACGGGTCTGCCGAACCGGAACCAACCGCGACGGTCGCGCCGATGGCGGAGGTACGGAATTCCAGTTCAATCACGCGGAGGTATTTCGCCGTTCCGGGTTCCACTCCCTCCATGGCCGGACCTTCATAGACGTTGGAGACGTAGAACGTGCCGGTTTCGGAAGCATAGTTGACCATGCTCGGTCGTGTGAACAGCTCGCGCGTGTAGATCGGAACAATCTGCGACGCGCCGACGCCTCCCGACGCTTTCACAAGCTCCACCTCCGTGTCCGTGGTACGGTCGTAGGCATAAATGGAAAAGGGAGCGTTCACGCCGTCGTAGTTGTCCACGGCGGAGTACAGGAACAGGTCGTCCGAGAAGGCGTAAGGATACTTGTACTGGCGGCCGTTCTGCCCGAAGGTATCGTAGCCGCTTTGCTTCTGCGTGCCGTCCTGGAACACAAAATCAACCGCGTCGTTTCCGTTCCGTCCGGTCGATGTATCGATCAGAACGAGCTTGCCGTGCTGGTAGACGTGGTGGCCGGACGCGATGGAAAGATACAGTCCGGTGTGTCCCGGAACCTCGCGGGTATGCAGAAGCGAGGTGGGGAAGTCGGAATTGTTGCCATAAAGCTCGGTCTGGTTGGTGCCGTCCTCAAACATCTGGAACACGCCCTGAATCCACATCTGCGTCCGGTCGTTGTAGTCCCAGCGGGTGTAGATGATGCGTCCGTCGGAGGTGACGGTCGGGTAGGTTGTGTGAACCTGATCGTAGCCGAGGCGGAGAATGTCCGTACCGTCGGCATTGCATTTATACAGATTGGAGACCGGCGTTATCCAGCAGTCGACGGTCTGAATGTCGCGGGTGGAATTGAAGAGAATGGAACCGTCGGAAAGATATTTCGGTTCAATGTCCGCCACACCGGAGCCGAACGTCAGCTGCTTTACCTTACGGTCGGCAATCGTCATTTCGTAGAGGTGATAGTCGTCGGTGGAAGACTGCTTCCATGAAAACAGAATTTTCGTCCCGTCCGCGGATACGTCCGGGTCGCGGATCACGCCCTTTTTGGATTCGAGCAGAACGTCTTCATAAGTCACGTAGTTCTCGCCTTCTTTTACAAGGGAGACGAGAACCATCTCCGAGGAGGGATTGAACACGGCTTCGCGTCCTTCAGGATCCTGATTGGCGCTGCCGAGGTCCTCCGCGAGTGCTTCGGTGTACGCATAATGCGACGCGCCGAGCTGACGCTGCCGGACCACAACGTAATACGGTGTCTCCTCATAGAGACGGGCAATCACGTCGGTTTTCCGGCTGCCGGCCTCGAAGGTCATAACCTGCTCCGCTTCCTCGGAAAGTAAAAGGGTCACGCTCTCTCCTGCCGCGAAGATCACAACTGCTCCGCAGAGTACCGTCAGCACAAGCAGAAGGGCGAGGAGCTTTATGTTTTTTTTCATTAGGTCATCCCCTTTCTCATTCTTCTTTGACCGTCAGAACGTACGTGGAGGCCAGCGGCTTTCCCTGCTTATCCGCAAAATCGATGTGCAGCTCCCACTGCTCGTTCCGCAGGACAAAGTTTTCCGCCGTAAGATCGACAGAAACCGCCGTATTGTACGGCATATCGCCGAGGGAATAGAACGAGTGAATCGCTCCGTCGTCCGTCACAAGCGTTACCTCCACTGTGGCAGCCGGCGCGTTTTTCGCCTGACAGCGCACCGTGAAGCCGGTAATCTGCGTGTCCGCCGCGGACCGTCCCTGACCGACGTTTCCGTCCGCATCCTTCCAGGATACCTGCTCTACGCCGTAATCTTCGCCGACGGTCCCGATGGAACGGACAAATTCCGCCAGATTTGCGATATCCTCCTCACTCGTTCCGTACGGCACGAAGTTTCGTACCGCGTCCTCCAGCGTCACCGCCGAGCCGTTGTACATGTATGGCCCGCTCCGCCAGGATTCAACGAGCGTCGGGGTCATGAAATCACGGTTTTCCCAGCCGCCGTCGTCACCGAGAATCGGAGAGGTGTGCGCCTTCAGATCCGTATACAGCGGCGCGGGATGGCACTTCGCACAGCCGTACTGTTCAAACAAGGCTTCCCCTTCCTTTGCCGATTCGTTCAGGGTGCCGTCCAGCCGGAGCGCGGGCGATTCGACCGGAAGCAGCGACTTCAGGTATTCGTCAATCGCGCGGTTGGATTCCTCGTCGATGGTATTGAACTGGATGTACTTCATCCCCGCACGGACCGCCGTCTCCGCATTGGCGCGAATTCCGGTAATCATCACCGGCGGACAGCGGTGCGCAAACACCATGGAAACCGCCGATTTCGGGTTGCCCAGACCGTCGTTGAGGTTGTCCCAGTTGAAACCGTCGGCCCGTCCGTCGGGATGGCAGGACGCGCAGGCTTCCCAGTTCTGATAGCATTTCGTCGCGTCGTACCACAGGGTCTCGCCGGTCCGGACGATATCCGCCGCGGGCTGTTCGCCGAGGGACAGCGTCGTGACGGTTCCATCCGACGGGTTCAGAACAGCGATGTCACCGGTGAAATATTCGGTACAGTAAAGCTTGCCGTCGCGGTACATGATGTCGCGCACACCTTCTCCGGGCATCTGCGTCCGCGTACGGATGGAATGGAGGATCCCGATCTGGTCCGCCAGCTCCTGCCCGCGGTATTCGGACGAATTCATGATTTTGTCGAGCTTTGCCAGCGGGAACGAGAGAATTTCGCCCGTTCCGGAGAGGGCAAAGAAGACGTTTTCTTCATCAAACGCGATGCCCCACGGGGATGCGGCGCCGAGGGCGACGTCATCGAGCAGGATGGTGTTGATGTACGTGTCCGTGTTCGCATCAAGAAGAACAAAACCGTTGGAATTGATCCACGCGCCGTCCAGCTGAGTGGTCGGGTACTGATACCGGGCGATAACGGCGGACACAAACAGCCGCTCGCCGTCGGGAGCAGCTTCGATATCCTTGACGCCGCCCGTACCGTTGACCAGTTCAATGCTCCGTACCGTTTCGGTCGCGGGTTCAATCACATACACGGATGCGCTGACGACCTCCGCATTCGCCGCATCGTCGGGCAGATGGCAGGCAACGAACAGCTTGTCCTTCGCCACGGCTGCCGCGATCGGTTCCCGTCCGACGGGAATCTGCTTTTCACTTCCCGTTGCAAGGTCGACAACGGAAACCGTATTCGAAAAACGGTTTGTGACGTATGCGGTGTTTCCAATAAATTCTACATCGGTCGGTGTATGACCGACGGCGTATTCCTTTTTCAGACGGAGGTCGGTGTCCAGCACGGTCAGCGTACCGTCAAGTCCGCCGCGCGTGACATACACCAGCCCGTCGTATACCTTGACACAGTGGGCGCCGCCGTTCAGCGTTTGTGTCGTGATGCTGCCGTCCGGTGCGACCTTGACAATCCGTCCGCCGGTCTCGTCAGCGGCATAGACGCACCCGTCCTCCGCCGCATAAACGGACGAAGGAGAGATGTATTCCTCCGAAGCCGTGCGCACGTCCAGCGTGGGGGTCACGTTGTCCGACGCCGGCTCCGCCTTTCCGCAGGCGGCCGCGGAAAAAAGGAGAAGTCCTGCCGCAAGCAGCAGGTTAAGTTTTGCCTTCATAGATTTTCTCCATTGATTTTGTAAATTTCATAAAGCATCAGTTATATGTATGCAGGGACGTGCCGGCTGCAGCCATGCCGTTGACGAAGAAAAAGGTGACTACGACACAGACAAAGCCTGCGGCGAGAAGTACGTCCCGAAGACCGGAAAGACGAGCGCTGCGGCGAACGTGCAGCCAGGTCATGAACATCAGCCAGGTCACAAGCGACCAGCATTCCTTAATGTCCCAGCTCCAGAACGCGCCCCAGACCTCGTTCGCCCAGACTGCGCCGAACAGCATCCCCATGGTCATGCACGGGAACAGCACGCACACGCAGTCGTAGATCCCGCCGTCAAGCCGGCGGATGCGGACAGGGTCGTCCCGGACGAACCATTTGGTCACCGTCATGGCAAACGCCGCAGCCGCCATAAGATAGGAAATCACGTAGACCAGAATATGCGGCACAAACCACACAGAACGGAGTGCGGGCGGAAAGTGCCAGACGGAGCGGATATCCATGAAGCACAGGCCGACCGACACAACCAGCGAACAGCCGATGAAGTAGGGCGCGGACCATTTCGCGTCCCGCAGGAAGGAGAGGTAAAGGTACACCGCGCCGAACAGTGCCGCTGCGAAGGTCAGAAGCTGATACATGCTGACAAACGGCACGTACCCGTTCACAACAAAATTATTGACGACCAGCGTCACAGACAAAATCTCGGCGAGAAGCCAGATCCATCTGCCGCTCTTTTGCCGGTTGGTCAGAAAGAGAAGCAGCGCCGCCGCGTACAGAACTGCCGAGCCGGCAATCAGGCACCGGAGAAGTGACTCAGACATCGTCCGCACCTTCCTTTCGCTTGCGACCCGCGTTTCCCGCGAGGAGAGACAACAGGCAGCCGGCAATCAGCACCGCCGCACCGGTTTTAACGACGAATTCGCCGGGGTCGCGGCGGAACAGCAGGCGGACAAAGCCGTCGCCGTAGTTCATGAGGTAGATTTTCCATCCGTTCCGGCGCACCGTATGGTTGACGGACAGCCCGGCTTTCTCCACCTTCAGCGTCACCGGGTCGGCGAAGGACAGGTCGGCGCTATACTGTTTTTCAGAACCGTCCTCATACGTTTCGACGGCAAAATTCTCGACGCGGAAGTTGAAGCCGAGGTCGCACAGCTCGCCGGAATCGCGCTGGATGCTGGAATAAAAGCTCTCTCCGCCCACCGGCACCGCCGCTGTGACGCAGTCGCCCCATCCTTCGTACAAGGCAAACCCAATGAGCAGGAGGAGAACGCCGCCATGGGCGAGAAAATAGCCGACGCGGCGTGCACGGGTTCCGGAGGGTTTCCGGAAGGCCAGCGAACCAACGGTCAGCGCACCGCCGAGGACGAGCGCGGCTGTCACGCTGACTCCGGAAAAGTCCGGAAAAACGCCCGCAGAAAAGAGGATGGTCCGCGCAAGGAAAAACAGTGCGAGTGCGAGCAGGGCAAGGCAGGCCGCGTCATAAAGGCGGCTTTTCACAGGTCAAATCCGCCGCCGAATACTTCCTCGATCAGGCGTGCATATTCCTTATAGATGAATTCGTCCTCGAGTTCGGTAAGAACTTCTTCAAGAGAAGTACGGTGATACCAGTCATGGGCATATTTATCGAGGTTATTGAAGGCTTCCCAAACCGCGTCGCCGTACTTATTATGGTAGGCGGCAAGGGAGCGCATATCGGAAAGTTTTGCGGCAAGGAGGATAATCTTTGCCTCACGCGGTGCGATTTTGGTGCGGTCAAGAAAGGCGACTTTCCTCGCCTGCCATGTTTCGTTCGCGGGGCCTTCCATGCCCTTATCCTCGCTGCACCACATGACGAGCCGCATAACAACCTCGCCGAACTCCTCACGGAGCATGTCTGTCGTTACGCCGGTCCGCTCCAGCGTATCGTGCAGCATTGCCGCTGCAAGAACGTCTTCGTCGTCGGTGACAAGTGCTGCGTTGGCCACTGTTTCGTAAAGATGGACAAGAAAAGGGGCGCCGCCCAGCTTCCGTGACTGTCCCGCATGGAACCGTGCGGCGAATTCTGCCGCTTTTTCAAGTTTTGTCATTGGTTACCTCCATTGGAATGTCAGTATCTTTTTCCTTTATATTATAGCACACATCC
>JBJFGC010000402.1:0-8221 GCA_051892315.1 Eubacteriales bacterium | reverse complement strand
CCAGTTCCCTCTTCGTCGGAAGCTCGGAAAACAGCAGCAGGTACACCGTCTCCTCAAACCCGGGCCGGTTGTCCTCCAGAAAACCACGCACTAAGTCCTGGATGTTGATGCCGCGGTAATAAAGCTGTCCTTCGCAGGGAATTTCTTCCCCGTTTGCACCGATCTCCTTGGCCTTGATGCGGGACACCTCCGTCAGGCCCGCTACAACGCCGTCACCGTTGATGTCGCGCAGACCGCGCTTGACATCATGTTCCGCATACATCTGCGGAACGATGTGGTTGTTCCGGTCGGATAATTCGGCAAGGCTGCGGATGTAGGGGGTAACTTCAGAATAATTGATCATAGACTTCCTCATTTTTCCTTTTATTTTATTTTATTATACCATAAGTATATGAAAGAATCTATGGATTTTATAAAAGCAAATCTTGAACCAATTCCAAAATTTCAAAGATGGAGAGGGTATTTTTTGCTTTTCGTTTTATAAAATATCTCCTTGACAGTATCGGAAAAATATGATATGCTACATAAAACAACACACTCGAAAGGACAGAGCTTATGAAACCGAAAAAAAGATACTACCTCGTCGGGAATGCGCATCTCGACCCGGTATGGCAGTGGCGCTGGCAGGAAGGAAGCGCAGAGGCCAAGGCCACCATTCGTTCCGCTCTTGACCGGATGAACGAATTTCCCGAATTCCGTTTCGTTTGTTCCTCGGCCTCCGTTTACCAATGGGTGGAGGAATTTGCGCCGGAAATGTTCGAGGAAGTTCGTCAGCGTGTACGGGAAGGACGGTTCATCGTTGTCGGCGGCTGGCATGTTCAGCCTGACTGCAACCTTCCCTCCGGTGAAGCATTTGCGCGTCAGTCCCTGTATTCTCAGCGTTATTTCCAAGAAACGCTGGGGGTAACGGCAAAGGTCGGTTACAATGTGGACAGCTTCGGGCACAACGTCATGCTTCCGCAGATTTTAAAAAAGAGCGGCATGGATTCCTATATTTTCATGCGCCCCGGTCCCCATGAAAAAGACCTTTCCGATGATCTGTTTGAATGGGTTTCCCCCGACGGTTCTTCCGTAACGACCTACCGAATTCCGGAACCTTACTGCTTCAATTTCAACCGCACGGAGGACATCGACAGACGCCGGAAAGATCTGGATGAGCGTTCCCGTACCGACACCGACGCCGTACCGTTCTTCTATGGCGTCGGAAACCACGGCGGCGGTCCGACCATACAAAACCTTAAGCTTCTGCGGGAATATCGGAAAAACCACCCCGAAATCGAAATGATTTTTTCCGATCTTCACGATTTCTTTGAGGAAGTACGGCATTCCAGCGTTGTCCTTCCGGAATACCGCGATGACCTGCAGCACCATGCGAGCGGCTGCTATGCCACAGTATCCCGCATCAAGAATGGAATCCGCCGTGCGGAATCTTCCTTAATCGCAGCGGAAAGCTATGGTATGCTGGCCGGAACATTATGCGGGAAAACCTACCGGAATGTCGTTTTGCGGGAGGCATGGAAAAACGTCTGCTTCTGCCATTTCCACGACTCAATGGGCGGCTGTTCCATCCGTGAAGTTTACGACGATGCGGACGCGATGCTTGGTTTTGCCGAATACACCGCAGCCCGTGAAGAAAACAACGCTCTTCAGACGATTTCCTGGGCCATCGACACGTCCAACCGTTCGCTTGGTCTTCCGGTCGTCGTGTTCAACCCGCACGGCTTCGATGTGGATCAGCTTGTACAGGTCAACCGCCAAAACAGCCGCGTGCTGGACGGTCAAGGGAACGAGGTTCCGTCCCAGCTGGTTCACTCCACAACGCTGGAATGCTTCTGGCGGCAGGACACGCTCTTCCGCGCCCACGTTCCTGCGCTGGGCTACGCAGTCTATTACCTGACCGACAGCGAACCGGCTCCCGCCGTTTCGGAAGTCCGCGCGACCCCGTGGAACGGTCACTGCACCGCCAACGAACATGGCGGCATCCTTCTGGAAAATGAGTTTTACTGCATCCAGTTTGAGCTGTACAGCGGTTATATTACCTCCTTCCGGGACAAGGCAACCGGAAAGGAAATCATTACCGGACGCGCTGCGGTTCCGGTCGTCATTGACGAATATTATCATGACACATGGAGTCACGCGAAAAACTTCTTTACGGACGAAATGGCGCGAATGTCCGACGCCAGTGTGACAGTTCTCGAAAACGGACCCGTCCGCGCAACCGTGAAGGTCGTCAGCCGCTACAACGATTCCACACTGACGCAGTATTTCTCGCTGAGTATGGGCAGCAAAAAGCTCGAGGTCCGTGCCTTCGCGGACTGGCACGAAAAACACAAAATGCTCAAGCTGGCATGGCCGATGGCAGTCGAACACCCGAAGGCATATTACGAAATCCCCTTCGGCGTCATCGAGCGTCCGGCAGACGGCGAGGAGGAACCCGGCCTGACCTGGACGGCGGTACGCGGGGACAACGGCGGCTATGCCCTTGTGAACAGCAACACCTACAGCTCCAGTGTCCGGGACGCCACCCTGTATCAGACCGTCCTTCGCAGTCCGATTTACGGCGACCACGGCGGTCCGCGAACGGACGAGAGCGAATTCACCGATCAGGGCAGGTTTGATTTTTCCTATACGCTGATGCCGGTCGATGCAGACTGGAGTCCGGTCGTGCGGGAAGGCAAAACGCTGAACAAGCCGCTCACAAATATTATCGAAACCTGGCACGACGGCCGTCTGTCGGGACAGCCCTACAGTGCCTTGACCATCGACGCTCCAAACGTCATGCTGTCGGCCTGCAAGCGCAGCGAGGACGGCTCCGGCCTCATCCTCCGTCTTTACGAAACCACCGGCAAGGAAGCGGACGTGCACGTATCCGGCGACCTGCTTCCCGTTCCGCTCGCCGACCGCATTTCACCGTGGTCCGTACAAACCTATTTTCTCGCGGACGGTGCGCCGGCATGGAAGGAAGTTCTGCTGACGGAATACGACATGACCGAATAAGGCGGCTTTGCAAAACTGGCACAAGAGAAAAACCATCGGCAGACACCGATGGTTTTTTGTTTGCAGCGCCGTTTTCGGTTCGGACATCGACCGTCACCGGACGGTATAAATGGTCTTCACCAGATCAAAGCCGTATGCCGCCGGTACAAAATCCTTTTCTTCCGTGATGCTGCAGAACGGCATATAGCCGTTTGTCACCAGATGGTTGATGGCGAGTGTATGCGCTTCTCCGACAAACGCCGCATTTTTGTACCGTTCCAGTACTGCCACTCCTTCAACCTCGCCGAGATGAAAGCCATATTTGCCATAAATGCACGTCCGGAAGATGGCAGCCAAGGTTTCTCCGTCGTAAATACCGAGCGGCTCGTCGCTGACCGTGTTATGATAAACGTCCCGCTGCGTCAGGCTTTCGCAAACCTTCCAGTCATTCCCGTATTCCGCCGCAAATACCCGCACCGCCGGAAGGTCGTCAACCGTCAGACGTCGGATGGTCCAGCGGAATTCCCGCGGGATGGGGCCGCCGCGGTAAAGCCACTCCCGTGCCCCTGCCTGCGCGTCAACGCCGTACTTCTCCATTGTCCGGAGAACCTCCGATTCCTCTCCGGCGAGACTGAAGGAGGTTCCTTCGGAAAATCCCCGCAGGAGACCGACATATTCCGCCGTTTTGGCCGCGTCATCCGACACGATGTCCGCATAAACGGAGTTTCCGAAGGTATCGAAGCCGATGTACGAACCGGGCGTATCGCTGACAAACTGTGTACCGTTGTACTCGTACATCACGAGCGCGCAGATTCCATGGCGGATGGCATCCGTCTCCAGAAGTTCTCCGACAACGGCGTCGGTGTCTACGCGGGTAAAATGCGGATGGTCGTGCAGGAACCGCACCGCACTTGTCCGGTCAGCGACGTCGCCATAGGTGATTGGAAGATTCGCGTAATACGCGCGGTATTCGCTGGGTGAGCGTCCATAGAGGCTGCCGAACGCGCGGGTAAAGCTCTCGTGCGTTTCATAGCCGCAGTCGAACGCAAGGTCGGTCACATCCCGTGAAGTTGTCCGCAGCAGCCGGGCGGCGCGGGACAGGCGGGTAAAGCGGACATACTCCATGACGCTGAAGCCGGTATAAGAACGGAACAGGCGGTTGAAGTAGTCCGTGCAGAAACCGGCGTGATCAGCAACCTCGGCAATGGTCAGCGGAGCGGCACAGTTGGAGCGGATGTAAGAAATGGCTTTGCCGATAAGTTCCTGGGTTTCCATGGAAACACCTCCTTTGTTGTTCTGCCTGTATGATAGCACAAAGATACGATGTCCGCTTTGCAGAAAACGATCTGTTCAAAGTTCAATAAACCACAATAAATCTCAATAAAACTCAATAAAATGTATTGACAAAATCATAAAACTATTGTATAATACCGTTGAAATCGCAGAAAAACACACAAAACTATAGTAAACTGTAATTCAAGGAGGCAACCCATGTTCAAAGAAGAACGTCACGCGGAAATTCTGAAGTACATTGAGGAAAACGGAAAAATCAGCACTTCCCAGATTCAGCGCATGTTCAGCGTCGGCTACGGCACGGCCATGAACGACCTCGACGAGCTTGCGGACCGCGGCCTTGTCCAGCGGACCCACGGCGGTGCGCTGAAGCTGAAGCAGGTCGGCTATGCCCCGGACGGCATCCGCACTCTTTCCTCCAAAGAACGCTGCGCCGAAATTACGGAAAACTATCTCAAAATCGCGCGCAAAGCGGTCAGTCTGCTGGAGGAAAACGACGTGATTTACCTCACGTCCGCAAGCCTCGGCTACATCATGGCAATGGAAATCCCCACCGAGCTCTCCCTGACCGCCGTCGTCAATTCCATTTCCATCGCGGAAGGACTGCGGCATAAACCAAAGGTCCGCGTGGTTGTCACCGGCGGCGAAATGCACGAAAACGGCAACTTTTACGACGACTTTACCCTTGCCATGCTCCGCCGCATCAAATTCGACAAGTGTTTTCTCACCTCCGCCGCCTGCACCGCCTCGTTCGGCCTGTCCGTTCAGACGGCGCGCAACATCGGGCTGATGAACACCGTCATCGAAAACTCCCGCACCGTCATCGGCATGTACCCTGCCGAAAAGCTCGGCCGCGACTCCATTCTCCAGATCTGTCCCGCGAACGCCATGAATCTCCTCATCACGGAAGCCGACGCCTCCGACGAGGAATGCACCGCCCTCACCAACCTTGGGGTAGAAGTGGTTAAGACGAATTAACGCAAGAAACGCCGAGAGGGTACTTTTTTCGAAAAAGTACCCTCTCCTGACAATTATGACTCTTCTACCAATTCAAAATCATCCGCGCCGTGCTTACAGAGGGGGCAGACAAAATCGGCAGGCAGCTCGTCGCCTTCGTAGACGTAGCCGCAGATTTTGCAGACCCAGCGTTTTTTTCCGGTGCTTTCCGTCTTGACGGACGCGGGTTTTGGCTTGATGTGCTTGAAGTAGTAGGCGTAGGTCACGCTGGGGACGTCTGAGAGGACTTTGGCCTCCGTCACGTCCGCGACAAACAGCGTGTGCGTACCGCAGTCAACGGTCGAAATCACAGCGCCGGAAATCACCGCGTTCGTGTATTCCGGCAGGTATCGAATCCAGTTTTCCGTGCGTACAACGTTCAGGTCTCCCGCAAACTTGTCCACGTCGCGCCCGCTCTGGAAGCCGAACCGTTCGAAAACCGAGAACGGAGCTTCCTCCGTCAGGACGGACACATTGAACTGCCCCGTCGCCTGAATCATATCGTGCGTCCGGTTTCCCTTGTTCACCGCAATCGCAATCCGTTTCGGGCTGTCTGTGACCTGGATTACCGTATTGATGATGCACCCGTTATCCTTTCCGAATTCCGTAGAGGTCAGAACAAACAGACCGTACGACAGTTTAAACATCGCGTTTTTTTCAATTTCCGCCATAAAATTCACCTGTTTTTCTATAAAATAGAGTTTGCGGGGGAAACTTTTGGGAACAACGGAGCTTCGCTGTGCGAACTCCGCTTTTCTCCGCCCCCTTTTCAAAAACGCTCATCCATGATAAAGAGACGGGGAGGATGCTTTTTCAAGAAGTACCCTCCCCGTAATTCTCCCCTGATCAATAATTTTCAGCCTTTACCTCAAAATAGGACTGCGGGTGAGCGCAGACAGGGCAGACAGCCGGCGCTTTTTTGCCGATGACGAGGTGTCCGCAGTTGCGGCAGACCCACATCACTTCGTCGGATTTTTCAAAGACCTTCTGCATTTCGACATTGTTCAGGAGCTTGCGGTAACGTTCCTCATGCGTCTTTTCGATGGCCGCAACCATACGGAAACGAGCGGCAAGTGCTTTGAAGCCTTCTTCCTCCGCTTCGTCTGCAAACTTCGCGTACATATCCGTCCATTCGTAGTTTTCGCCTTCTGCCGCATGCAGCAGGTTTTCTGCCGTTGTGCCGATGCCCTTCAGTTCCTTGAACCAGATCTTCGCGTGTTCCTTTTCGTTTTCCGCAGTTTCGGTAAAGATAGCGGCAATCTGTTCATAGCCTTCCTTCTTCGCTACCGATGCGAAATAGGTATACTTGTTGCGTGCCTGGCTTTCTCCCGCAAACGCGGTCATCAGATTCTGTTCGGTTTTTGAGCCCTTGAGTTCCATAAGTTTTCTCCTTTTTGATTTATAATGGGGTTTGTGACTTAGTTTCGCCCCTCTTTTTCTATATTATACCATAACTTTTTTCTGTTGTCAATACATTATTGAGATTAAGTATCAATAATTTTTTATTTTACAAATTTGAAAAAATTTTATAAAAACCTGAGGGAAATAAATTTTGAGTCCTCATTTCACCAGATTCCAAGCGTCCGTGCAGCAGCGACCCAATCGTCCCCGACACCACTGTACCGTCGGCAAAAAACAGCAAGGTCACGAATGAATGTCTGCAAGGACAGTTGTGGTTGGTATGATTTCACCCCTTTTCTCCGATGCATTCGATTGCCTGACGCGCCCACTTCGTCATCGTCGGAACAGAAGCATCGTAGCGTTCCAGAATCCGCAGCGTCTCTGTCACCTGCTCCGCGCCGAGACGCTGTTCCGCAGCGTCCGCACACTCGATTCCAAAGGAGCGTTTCAGGTTGTATTCCAGCCAGTCGAGCAGACCGAATCCGGCGTCCGCCGCCAGACTCCAGTCGATGTCAGCGTCCGGAGGTTCTCCGCGTTCCGTGAAATACCCATACAGGAACGATTTAAATTTTTCTTCGTTCGCCGTTCCGTCACGGTTTTTCGACCAGTACACGGCATTCTCAAACAAATCGTACCACGGGTCGACCCTACCCGCCGCTTCCCAGTCGATGAGGCGGGGCTCCCCTCTGTACCACAGGACGTTTTTGGGTTCCAGGTCACGATGGCTGACCACCGTTCTCGACGCTGCTTCCCGCGCCGCCGCATACCGCCTGTCCCATTCGTACAGCTTGTCCAGCCGGTTCGCGTCGTTGTCCCAAACGGTCCCCTGCGGCTGCCCGAGCTCCCAATCCCGTTCCAACGCCGGAACCGGAGGCACAACGTCTTCCGGAAAAACAACGGAAGATACGTCCAGACGGTGCAGCTTTGCGAGGATTTGCCCCATTTTTGCGCAACTTTCCTCCGAAATCCGCTCAAAAAACAGGCTTTCTCCCTCGACGAAATCGTAAATGAGGTAATCTTGTCCCCCGCATTCCTGCACTGCCGCTTTGTTTTCACCGAACGTCAGCGCCGCAACGGCCGGAATTTCCTGTGCCGCCAGCGCCGCGATGGCCTCGGATACCATAAAGTTCCGCATGGCCTCCGGTCTTGCCATCACGCCCGGATTGAGCGCCTTGACCGCGAATTTTCGTCCGTCCGCACAGGTCACGGCGTACATCCGGTGCAGATGTCCGCCCGTTAAGGGCTGTACCTTAAGAAGCGGGACGTCCATGCCAAGGCTCCGGAACAGCTCCGGAAGATGGACACGATAGGAAGGATTCCTTCTTTCCATCTCATTCGGCAGAGTCGTTTTTCCGTCTCGCCTCGGCGCGCGCTTCCTCCAGCTCTTCCAGCGGGAAGGTGAACTTTTTTCCACAGAACCGGCAGCACGTTTCTACCGGCTCACCGGCAGCGCGCAGCTCATTCATATCCTCTTCGTTCAGTCCGACCAGCGCACGGAGGTATTTGTCCCGCTCGCATGGACAGCGGTATTCGATGTCAAATTCATCGAACAGCT
>JBJFGC010000401.1:0-2113 GCA_051892315.1 Eubacteriales bacterium | reverse complement strand
AGACAGCTTCCAGGAACTTGTCACGGTCGGAGTTGATTTCCTCGATGTCCATGGTCGCGATAATCAGACGCATCTGACCGAAGATGATATCTTCCGCGATCTGCTTGATTTCGTCAATCTTGATGCCGAGAAGACGTTCGGCCGCGTTCTGCATCACGCCGTTTTCGGTGGAAATACCGACCGTAAAACGGGACGGAACGTCGACACGGATGTTCTGCTTGGAAAGCGCGTTGCGCAGGTCCACCTGAATGGACATCGGCGTCAGGTCAAGGTATTCATACGCCTGGATGACCGGCCAGATGAAGGCCGCGCCGCCGTGGATGCACTTGGCCGAACGCTGGGAACCATCCTGTGCGGTTCCGACCTTACCGTAAATGACAAGGATCTTGTCGGAAGGGCATTTCCGGTAACGGGACAGAATCACGATGAGCGTGGTAAGTACAAGAAGAACAATCACGCAGGTCAGCAGAAGAACCGAGGAGCTGATTCCCACACCGGCTGCTGTCAGAAACAGTTTCATAGCAATCTCCTTTTTTGTTTATTATAGCATATTTTTCAACGAATTGCACCTGTTTTTGCAATCTTTTAGGGGAAAGGGACGGAAAAATCTGCCCGTCTTTTTTATGGAAAATGAATAAAACAGGGGTTTCTTTATTTCATAGGTTCAACCACAACCAGTCCCGCTTCGTTGGTAGAAACTACCCGAACGGATTCACCGGTGACAAGCTTACGTTCTGATTTTGTCACCGCGGCCACCTCAATGAAGCGTTCCTGTACCGTGAGGTTGATTTTGCCGGAGCCCTGCATCGCCGGGGGAATCGGAAGGTAGACCGTGCCCACCTTTCCGATGGCATAGCCGAGGTCAAGGGTTCCGTTGGACTGAAGCTTCATGGCAAGCTTCATGAGATACGCGATGCCGACGAGAGCAAGGAAGCCAAACGCCACAGCGAGGAAAACAGTCACGGCAAGATTGATGCCGGCCTCATGCATGACCAGCCCGCTCCACCCGCCGACGGCCGCCATCGCCATAATCCCGCGGAGAGAGAACAGCGCCATGCCGTCCGCACCTCCGTCACCGGGCGTGTCGCCGATGCCGTCGCCGGTCAGATCCGTGCCATCCACATCGACATTATCCCCGCCGAGTCCGAACAGGAGCAGGATGCTCTGAACGACCAGAACAAGGGTGGACGGTACGGCAATCAGGGCAAAAATCTGCCCGACGAAATCCATATTATTCCACCATTCAATCATAAATGTCACTCCTTTCATATTCTATGGAAAACTTCGAAGTTCAATGCCAACGATGCCGATTCCGAGCGGACCAGCGCTCGGCGTTGACGCTGTTGCCGGAAATCACTCTGCGCGACGTGGTCTGTGTGGCCCAGCGTTTCCGGAGAAGGCACAGCCCGAACGTATACAGCACCGTAAAAAGTGCCAGATGGATCAGGAATCCGACCAGCGGATGAAAAAGGCTCATCATACCCGTGAGCGGCATAAAGAACGCCAGCACCGTCAGGGGAATCCCGGCGAGGAGGAAAATCATGCTCAAGCCCATAATCAGAAAGGCAATGAAGTACGTCGGGAGGTCAAAAGTCATGGCACGGGGAATGTCGTGCCGCATACCCCGGTACGGTGCCTCGCGGCATTCCTTCATAAAGTCATTTTCGCTTTCGTCGTTATGAATATGACGAACCCATAAGAGAATTCCGCAGAACATCACGGCGCAGAACAGCATGATAACGAACAGTATCACGTCGACGGCATTTTCAGAGGAAAGGTCGTTGGCAGCTGCCCGAAAGAAGATCGAAGAAAAGAAGTAGACAATCAAAGTCAGCAGCGAAGCGATCGCGATCCCGAGAAGGGATTGAAGAATTTTTTTCATAGCACCTCTCCATAGTCCAGTATTTTGTTCGAAAAGAATGCATGCGGAACGATTCCCGACCTTTCAGCGTTTGCGTCGGGTGTCTGCGCCGAGCGAGTCGATGGTGTCGTCCGCAACGGATTTGATGAGCGCGGCGTAATACGTAATGACCACAATCCGTATGCCTGTCGTCAGCCGACGTTTTGCGCCGGACATGGTTTCCTCATAATCCGAAAGCACATTCTCAATGAC
>JBJFGC010000400.1:0-8232 GCA_051892315.1 Eubacteriales bacterium | reverse complement strand
CTGCAAGTCCCCCCAAATTCACGCTGCCTACTCCATGTACGCGGCGATTTTATTGACGGTTTCCGCGTCGACAAGGTAGACCATTGTGGATTTTTCCTGTGCGCCGTAGTAGGATTCGTCGTGGCCGGCTTCCGCGCCGAACAGGAAGGTGTAGGAGGTGTCCAGACGGTTCGTGGTTTCGTTACCGTCCGCGTCCGTCGTGGTCACGGCGCGTTTGTACGAAATCACCATCTTTCTGGAGCCGTCCAGACCGTACAGCTCGGCCCGTTCGCTCTCATCGCTGTAGTAGTCCGCGCAGTCGGTCAGGAAAATATCGCCAAAAAAGTCGAACAGGGAGGCAATGCCGTCGGTGTCGTCAATGACCCGTTCCCCGCCGTCCCAGAACAGGGTGATGGAGTTGATATAATCCTGTTCAATGTCGGTCGGCATGCTGTCCTGCTGAAGAAGGTCATCAAGGTCGTAGGCAAAATAGCTGTTCAGGCCGCCGGAAATGGTGTACATTTCCCCGTCCGCCATGAAGTAGTACGCGCCGCCGCCGAAGGAATTGTAGTCCCCGATGCGGTACTCATGGGAGGTGCCGTCGCTGTAGGACACGTTGATCTGGTACTCCGGCTCCTCCAGACCGTAATCCGCCGCGCTTCCCTCTGTGACGTGATCCTTCACGCCAATGGACGCAATCGCTCCCGCCATACTGGAAACCAGACTCTGGTTGACGGGGAAGGTTTCGTCGGATTTGAGGTACCACGTACCGTTCGAGAAGTACAGGGCAATCGGGTCGGATTCGGGCCGTTTGTAGGACAGCTCGGTCGTCGTGGAGGAATCGTATTCGGTGATCATTTCAAGCGCGTTGGCCGCCGCTTCCTCCGCCGCCGCTTCCGCTTCCTTCCGGTCATTCGACCGGGACAGCATGGCATAGGCTACGGCAAAGAAGACGGCAGCGGCCAGAAGAAGAACGAGGGGAAGGAATTTGTTTTTCTTTTTTCGTTTCATTTTTTGTTTCTCCGGAACATATTCTGCGTTTTACCGCTTTCTTCTCTTGAACCAGACGGCAAATCCGCCGACGAGGAAGGCAAGCGGCAGGATGAAAATCAGAACCGGCGCCCAGACAGCGACATCCGCCTCCGTCACAGTCAGAGCTTCCACCTGCATCTGCTTTGCAATGATGGACAGATTGGTCTTGTTGGCGCTCATCCAGTTCAGGGTCGAGATGAACAGGGCGGAGTTGCCGCCGGAAACGTACAGATCCGCGTTTTCGTCGGTGATGGCCGGCGAGGAATACCACACAAACTTATAGCTGTCGGAACGGGTACCGTCCGCTTCTCCGGTCACGGACGCGCCGACGTAAACCAGTCCCTCGACATCCCCGTCCTCTTTATCCAGCGTTTCCGCGGAGAGGTCTTTCTTGACGTACGCGCCGGTCGTTGTGGAGAGAAGCGCCGTGACGCTGTGGGTGCCGTCGGAGAGAATGCCGTGTGCGGCGTTCATCAGGACGTAGCTCTGGCTTTCCGACAGAAGGGAAAGCGGACCGTCCGTGGAGGAGCCGAGCTTCGGGAGCAGGTAATGCGGATAGCCCATATAGTTGCTGCGGTTGGTTTCCACCACGACGCCGTCCACGGCTTCCAGTCCCATATAGGAAACCAGACTGGTCAGGTTGGGCATGGAGGCGGAGTTGTACGTGGTCGCGCCGGTGACAAGGATCACGTTGCCGCCCTCGTCAAGGTATTCCTTCAGCATGGCCGCGTCGTCGGCGGAAAGGTCGGAGGTGGGGTTATTGATGAGAATGGACGAGCAGTCCTCCGGAATCGCGTCGATGTTGAGAAGGCTGAAGGTTTCGGTCGCCACGTTCTCGCTGGAAATGTAGCCGAGGTACGTGGACGTCAGCTCCGTTTCGCCGTGTCCGGTCAGGGCGTACATGGTCGGAAGGTCGTCCCGGGTTACGTAGTCAATGGCCGTCGTAAACATCAGCTCGCCATTGAAGTACGGCGTACCGGTGGGCATCTGCCCATAATAATAATAGTAGTAAAGCTCCTCGTCGGAGTATTCGCGGGGATAGATGTCGTTGTAATCAATGGCCATCGAGCGTCTGGCGCTTTCAACGATGACGGAGTTGTCATTCAGACTTTTGTCCGTATAGTTGGAAATGAAGCTCGGGTTGGACATGGGGTCGACGGTCGACACCTTGATGTGGGAGTTCAGAGCCGTATACCGGCCGAGAAGCTCCTCCGTATTCGCCAGTTCGTTTCCGCGCTGCGTGAGAATATAGATGTTGATGTCTTCCTCTACGCCCGCGAGAATCTGTCTGGTTTCCTCGCTGATGGAGTAAAGCTGGAGACTTGACAGGTCGTACTTTGTGTACGTCGACGGAATCTCCGCGACAAACAGGTTCAGCAGAATGACCGCCGCGAGCACGGCCGCGGTCATGACAAGGCTGAACGAGCCGATTTTGAGATATTTTTTGTTGAGAGACGTTCTCTTTTTTTCCTGATTCATTCTTGTTTCCCTCCTCAAAATCAGTTCCAGCGTTTCTTTTCCATCGACTGGATCGTCAGGTAGACAAACAGTCCGCAGACGGAAAGGAAAAAGACGACGGCGGTCAGGTCAAACATGCCGTTCTGGAAGGTGGTCAGACGGTCAAAAAGCGAGATGGCGGTAAGCATGCGCGGAATCGCGCCGGCAAACCGGCTCGAATCCACCAGATAAACGGCAATGACGGCCAGAGCCAGCACAGCAGTGATGCTGATGGCCAGAACATTGTTTTTGATCATGCTGTTGACCACCAGTCCGATCACCACGGCAAGAAGCAGGAAGCCGATCAGGGAAACCGAAGCGTCGGTGGAAATCATATTGGAAATGCCGGGCATAAAGTAGATCAGAAGGGCGGACGCGAGACTGAGAACTGCCGCAATGACCTGACTTTCGGTCAGAGAGGAAATGAACATACCGATGGCAATCAGCGCCGCGCCGAGGAGGAAAAAGGCCAGCAGCATCGCGTACGCGGACGAGAGGTGCACCGTTCCGAAGGAAGCGAGAAGAAGGGGATAAAACAGCATGACGCCGGTGGGAATGGCGAGAACCGTCAGCATCGCAAGGTACTTGGCCATGACGATGGAAGTCATGCTCATCGGCAGAGAGTAAAGGAGCTGGTCCGTGCGGCTGTGCTTTTCCTCGGCCACGGAACGCATGGTCAGCACAGGAATGGCGAGCAGATAAATGAACGCCACCTGATTCAGCGTGATTTCAAAGTTCGGGTACAGACCCTGCAAATTGAACACGACGGTGAAAATGCCGGTCATGAGCAAAATGAAGCAGATGAACACCGGCCCGGTCATACCGGTAAAATAGGTTTTGAGTTCTTTTTTGTATACGGCTAACATGGTTTTCCTCCGGTTCAGTTTCCGCCGAACAGCGGTTTGTAGTCATCGTCGTTCCCGTTTTTCACGTCCGCTTCCGGTTTTGTCTTCGGCTTCGGCTTGTCCTCCGGTTCCGGCTCCGTCTTCTTTTTCGCGTTTTCAACGGCGCGGGCGGCGAAAATCTCCTCCGGTGTCCGGCGTGCCTTCCCGCCGTTTCCGGCTTCGTCCCCGGAACCGGAGACGGACGGCTCTGTTTTTTCCGTATCCGGCTCCGCTTCAAAGTGGTCGCCGGTCAGCTCCAGGAAGACCTTTTCAAGAGTGACTTCCTCAAACTCCATCGACAGAATGGGCAGCTTCGCATCGGCGAACCGGAAGAACAGATTCTCGCGGATGTCGACGGACTTGTCCATGGCAACGCGCGCGTGAACGCGTCCGTTTTCGCCGGTCTCCAGTTCCACACTTTCCGCGCCGGGGACGGCGTCCAGAATGCGGCGAACCCGTTCGGCGTCGCCGCGGACGACGAGATCCACATAGTTTTTGCCCTCGTAGAGCTTGATGAGGTTTTCGAGCGTATCGCTGGCAACGATGCGTCCCTTGGCAATGATGATGACGTAATCGCAGACGGCGGAAATTTCGGTAAGGATATGGCTGGAGAGGATGACGGTATGGTCGCGGCCGAGGTCACGGATGAGGTCGCGGATCTCGATGATCTGGCGGGGGTCCAGACCGACGGTCGGCTCATCGAGGATAATGATTTCCGGGTCGCCGAGAATGGCCTGCGCGATGCCGACGCGCTGCTTGTAGCCTTTGGAAAGGTTTTTGATGAGACGGTCGGCGTAGGCGGTGAGGCCGGTCTTTTCGACGGCGGCATCGACGGCCTTATAGAGCTTTTCGCCCCAAAGTCCCTTGGCCTGACCGACAAATTCGAGGTATTCGTTTGGGGTCATATCGGTATAAAGCGGGGGCTGTTCGGGAAGGTAGCCGATGCAGGACTTGGCCTCGACGGGATCCTCGTAGATATCGAAGCCGTTGACGGTGACTTCACCCTCGGTCGCGGCGAGACATCCGGTAATGATGTTCATCGTCGTGGATTTTCCGGCTCCGTTCGGTCCGAGAAAGCCGTAGATACGGCCCTTCTCGACGGTGAAGCTGACGCCGCGCACGGCGGTATGGTCGCCGTACCGTTTGACGAGATTCTTGACTTCAATCAATGCAGTATTCCTCCGGTAGGTATAGATTTTTTTAACATCGTTTTATTATATCACGCAATGCTTACAAAGTTTTGAATAAACTGTATTTTTTGTGGAAGAAAAACGCCTGCGGTGTTTTTCTTCCTTACTATTGCAAAATAAAGCCCCGTGAGGTATAATATTACGTGATACATTCTTTTCAGACATTTTTTTCACTTGAAGTTCCAAGCGAAAGGTATAGGTTATTTCAATGAGCAAGGACATCGGTATTGACCTCGGGACAGCTACCGTTCTCGTGTACGTCAAAGGAAAGGGGATCGTGATCAAGGAACCCTCCGTTGTTGCAATCGATAAAAATTCGGAAAAAATCCTGAAGGTCGGCCGCGAGGCACAGCTTATGCTCGGCCGTACCCCCGGCAATATCACCGCCATCCGCCCTCTCCGTGACGGCGTCATCAGCCAGTATGAAATTACCCTCCGCATGATTCAGTATTTCATCCGCAAGGCCTGCGGGACGGTGATTTTCAAGCCCCGCATCATCATCTGCGTCCCGTCCGGCATCACCGAGGTCGAGGAGCGCGCCGTTGTGGATGCCGCGACGCAGGCCGGCGCCAAGCGCACCTACCTCATCGAGGAGCCGGTGGCCGCCGCCATCGGGGCCGGCATCGACATTTCCGCCCCCAACGGCCACATGGTCGTCGACATCGGCGGCGGAACCACGGACATCGCGGTGCTTTCGCTCGGCGGCGTGGTCGTCTCCGAGTCCATCAAGGTCGCCGGCGACAAGTTCGACGAGGCCATCATCCGCTACGTCCGCCGGAAACATAACGTCCTCATCGGGGAACGGACCGCGGAGGAAATCAAAATCCGCATCGGTTCCGCCTGGCCGAGAGAAGAACCCCGCGCCATCGAAGTCAAGGGCCGCTGCCTGATTCAGGGACTGCCCCGCGTGGTACGCATCACGTCCCAGGAAATCCCCGACGCGCTGGAGGAGCCGATTACCGCCGTCATCGAGGCGGTCTGCTCAGTCATCGAACGGACTCCGCCGGAGCTCATCGGCGACATTCTCTCCAACGGCATCGTCATGACCGGCGGCGGAAGCCTCCTGTACGGTCTCGACCGTCTGATCACCTATGCGACCGGCATCCGGACCCGTGTGGCCGCCAAGCCGATTTCCTGCGTCGCCATCGGCACCGGAAAAAGTCTGGACAACATTTCGCACATTCCGGAGGGAGCGGTCAACATCAGCCGGATGCGGGTATAACCCCTCCCGCTTGAACGGGAATTCGAGGGGACTTGCGGGGGGAGGACTTGCGGGGGGAGGGTACTTTTTGAAAAAAGTACCTCTCCCCCCGCACCCCCCACCCTCAAAAACTTTTTAAATAAATGAATGGATATAGTATCGTGCAAATCCGAAAAATCTGCACAAACGTTGTTTTTCTTATTTTTTAAAGTTTTTTGAAGGGGGTGCGGGGGAAACTGGAGTTCGCGCAGCGAATCTCCGTTGTTCAACAAAAGTTTCCCCCGCGAACTCACATCACTATAGATTATACCGCAGAAAGGCTTCTTTTGCAATGGGTTTCTGCAGAGGGATGAGGGGACTGTCTCCGGGAGAACAAAGCGTTGCTGCGGCGAAAAAATTTTTTTAAATTTTTCTTGGACAGGGAACTTTTTCTTGTACGGCAGCGTCTAATGGGTACAGCATTTGGTGATGGCCGTGTGATGGGAAAATGAAGATTTCTTTTTCACAAAAGCGAAAAAGTTCAAACTTCATTAACAAACGCGGACGCTGTCTATGCTATACTGTAAATGTAAAAAGATCTCTTTTGAGAAAGGAAGGAACACCACATGAAAAAATTTCTTTCGCTTGCTCTGGCCCTGCTGATGATGGTTCCGCTCGCCGTCAGCGCATCGGCCGGTGTCGTTTACAAAAACGACAACCCGAAAAGCAGCGACATTGTCACGGTTGAGGAATTCCAGAACCTCCTCAACTACTGGCAGTGGACCAACAGCGACAAGTACGACTACCAGGACCTCCTCGACTATCTCTATGGCCAGGAGAACGTAAAAAGCTGGGCGGACTATTGTGACAAATGCCACGCAAAGGCAAAGTATTTTGTCACCGGCGGCGACGTTTACTGCAACTGCCCCACCTGCGGCGTCTATGAGGTGGAAGTCGACCTCAACCTCTGCAGCTGCTGCAGCCGCTGCACCGGGAACTCCAAATGCACCTGCGGCTGCTGGGACTGCCTCTACGACCGCACCTGCCCGCAGATTCCGGTCAGCCACAAGTATTCCAGCTGCGAGCTGAACGACGTTTCGTTCTACTGGTACGGAAACATCATCTACTGGTACTGCGACAACTGCAGACAGTATGGCTTCATTGATGCGGACGACTGGGACAGCGACTGGAACGACTATTTCTGGGATTATAACATCCGCGTCCTCTGCTCCAGAGGCGGCACGTACTACATCGACGGCAGCAGCAGCGCGGACTACGGCGACACCAGAACCATCACCTTTGAGGCGGACTACGGCTACGTCCTCACCGACGTTGTCGTCAACGGCATCAGCTACGGCTACTGCCCGATCCTCCCCCTGACCGTGACCAGCGATGTCACCATACGCGCAACCTTCGTGAAGGCAAGCACGCTCAAGACCTGCACCTTCACCGCGTCCGTAACCGGCAACGGCTCCGTCAAGGCCATCAAGAACAACCAGACGGTCTCCTCTTCTGCTAAGTTCACCGCAAAGTACGGCGACAGCGTGACCTATAAGTTTGTTCCCGCAAGCGGCAACTACTATGTCAAGAACGTGGTCGTCGACGGCAAGTCCATGGGCGCCATCACCTCCTACTCCTTCAACACCGGCATCACGGCCGACCACAGCATCAAAGTAACCTTCGAGTGGAGGTCTCCCTACAACGATGTCTCCGACAAGTACCTTGACGCCGTGGAATATGTGACCGAAGCAGGTATCATGGGCTACTACAACAAGTACGTATACAAGAACGCCTTCTGCGGCACCAAGGAAATCTCCGTGAAGAACCTCGCGGCCGCCCTCGCCGAAATGGCTGACGTGAACGACAAGCTCGACACGGTGGCTGAGCGCATCGAATGGGCCGAAAAGAACGGCATCATCGACGGCGACGCCGATCTCACCGTGACCTGCGACGTTCAGTCCGCGTGCGGCATCGTTCATGATTATCTCACCCTCCTTGAAAAGCAGGGCAAAATCGATTTCACCGACTTCGATAAGAACGATTCCGCTAAGGAAAACGCCATCTCCATCGGTCTGGTAAGCTCCACCACCTACAAAAACAACCGTTCCCTCAATCGCTACGACCTCGCTTCCATCTGCCGTCTGCTGGCAAATCTGGAATACTGAGGAAACAGGAACGGGAATAACACAGACAAAATAGAATTCGCGGGGGAAACTTTTGTGAACAAAAGTTTCCCCCGCCCCCCCTTCAAAAAACTTTCATCAGGGTGAATCAACAAGGTTTGTGCAGATTTTACGTTGGATTTGTACGGAACCTTGTTCATTCCTTTTTTTGAAAGTTTTTGAGGGCGGGGGTATGGGGGAGGGTACTTTTTTCAAAAAGTACCCTCCCCCATCAAACTCACGTTTTCCTTCAATTGTTATGGTACAATAGATAAGTAACAGAAATAAAATAGAAAAGACAACTCAAA
>JBJFGC010000399.1:0-8268 GCA_051892315.1 Eubacteriales bacterium | reverse complement strand
AGTTACGCTTCGCGTAACTACGGGGGAGAGGGCTTTTTTCAAAAAGCCCTCCCCGCAAGTCCCATCCATCCCACATTAAGGAAGGTTGTTATGAAGCTTCGCATTATGACTTACAACATTCAGCACGGGCATGTGCATCTGGAGAATCACATTGATCTCACGAAGGTATGCGACGTGATTCGTGCGTACGATCCCGACCTTGTCGGGCTGAACGAGGTACGCGGGCGCGGCGTCAGCCGGGACTACACCGCGCAGGCGGAAGCGATGGCGGCGTATCTCGGGTATCACAGTTACTTTGGCCGCTCGATTTGTCTGGGCGGCGCGGACCCGTACGGCAACGCGGTTTTATCGAAGCATCCGATTGTCGAGGCGTCCGTAATCCGCATTCCCGATCCGGCGGCGGACGGGGGCTCCGTTGAGCCGCGTTCGCTCTGCCGCTGCGTGGTGGAGATACCGGAGGAAGGGCGGGCTTCCGCATACGACGGGCCGCACCGGAAGGTGGCGGTCTACGCCTCGCACTTTGGCCTGTCCGCGGCGGAGCAGGAGCACGCCGTTTCCACGGCGCTCACGGTTCTGCGGGACGAGCCGCTCCCGTTCCTTCTGATGGGCGACTTCAACATGACGCCGGACAACCCTCTTCTCGCGCCGCTTGATCGGAAGCTGAAGAGTGCCGACGCGTTTCTGGCCGGAAAAAAGAGCTTCCCTTCCGACGCGCCGTCCCAGAAAATCGACTACATCTACACTTCACCGTCCATAACCATTCTCACCGCCGACATTCCGCAGGTCATCGCCAGCGACCACTGTCCGGTCTGGGCGGATATTGAGGTGGGATGAAAAAGGGAGGGATTCGCGGGGGGAGGGGCTTTTTGAAAAAAGCCCTCTCCCCCCGCACCCCCCACCCTCAAAAACTTTCAATAAAAAAGAAAGGACAAGGTGCAGTGCAGATCCAACCTAAAATCTGCACAAGCCTTGTCCTTATCCCCCTTTTTGAAGTTTTTGGAAGGGGGTGCGGGGGAAACTTTTTTTCAAAAAAGTTTCCCCCGCAAACTTTATTTTGTCATCCTTGCAGCGTCGATTTTCCGGATGAGGTGACGGCCGAGGGCGGCCATAAAGTTGACGCCGATGGGGAGGTCGGAGGGGCTGAAGCGGCTGAGGAAGGCGTCGGCTTCGTAGGTGAAGTCGCCGCAGTAGCCGATTTCTCCGAGGGCGCGGGTGATGTTGTCCCAGTTCATTTTGCAGCCGTAGTCGAGGGGGACGGTATGGTTGTCGGCGCGGTAGTTGTTGTCGTGGATATGGAGGGCGCCGAGGCGGTCGGGGCCGAGGATGCGGATGGCGTCCTCCGGTTCCTCGCCGACGAGGCCGCAGTGGCCGAGGTCGAGGCAGACGGTGAAGGCGTCAGGCGCGGCGAGCTCGTCGTAGTATTCGCAAAGGTCGCGGGCGAACGAGCAGACGTTCGGGATGATGTAGCCGCGGCGGCTGTCGTAGCCCCACATATTTTCGAGGGCAATTTTGGTGCCGTAGTCCCGGGCGACGGATTCGAGGCTGCGGTACAGTTCAAAGTTGAAGGCCTTCTGCGCGTCGCCGGGCTTGATGTAGGCGATGGGGTGGACGACGATGGCTTTGGCGCCGAGAATTCCGGCGATGCGGATGGAATTGGCGAGACGTTCCGGCATTTTCGCGTTGTAGGCTTCGTCGCCGTTCTTCCAGCAGGGGAACGGTGCGTGCGCCTGATTGAAGATCAGCCCGACGGCTTCGGCCTTCGCGCGCAGCTCTTTTGCGAACGCTTCAACGTCGCAGTGATTCAGAAAATGGTCGTCGCTGGTCATTCCGAACATGGAATAATCGAGTGCATCGTATCCGGCCTGTGCGAAAATCTGCAGTCCTTCGTCGATGCTGCACTTTGAAAAAACGACATCTGTTTGTGTGGAGAGTAACATGATTTTGCTCCTTTCTGTCCCTTGAATCTTCTGTAATTATAGCGAATTCCTCCGTAAATTGCAAGGGCTTTTCAGGATTTTTCAGGATGCGGGGAATTTTTGAAAGATTCACAGGGGGAGGACCGGCGCAGGGCAAAAAACGGACATGCTGTAGGAACAATCTTCTCCGGGAAATTCATATTTTTGGAAAAAAAACAGTTGCGTTCCGCAGAAATCTGTGCTATACTATACGCGATTTCACAGAAACCTGATAAAGCTTCTGTATTTTCATGAATTTGTAAGGAGAACTGTATGAAAAGAACCCTGTGCCTGATTCTTGCAGCATGGATGCTCGCACTGTCTTTCGTTTCCTGCTCTGAAAAGAACGCGGAACAAGACCTCGCAGGCGAAACGACCTCTTCTGCCCCCTCCGCGGAAGGATCCGTGACGGAGGAGGAAACCGAATCCGCGATTAAAGATGACCTGCCGGAAATGAACTTTGACGGCCATACCTACACCATCTATAATACCAATTCGGAAGCCAATACCTGGTTCACCACCACCTTTGTTGATTTTGAAGAAGATTCCGGCGAACCTATCCCCTCCGCCATCTACAACCGGAACCTCGCCGTCGAAGACCGCTTCAATGTCGTCATCAACGAAATTTATCAGACGGCTGCGGAGGTCAAACAGATCATTCAGGCCGGCAGCGGCGACGATATGGATCTGATCCTCCTCGACGGAAGCGATACCATTTCCTACATCACCCAGAAGCTCATCTATGACCTGAATACGCTCGACTATCTCGACCTCAACAAGCCCTACTGGGACCAGAACTCCCGCGAATACCTCACCCTCGGCGGAAAGTATTACGAGGGCGTGGGCGACTTTATGACCACCCACATCGACGAGACCATCTGCATGTACTTCAACAAGGGTCTCATCACCGACTATAATCTGGAAAATCCCTATGAGCTGATCGACAACATGAAGTGGACCTACGATAAGATGCACGAAATGGGGATCAACGCCTGCAACGACGCCGACGGCAACGGCGTGCTCAACGACCATGACTCCTACGCGCTGATGTCCTGGAGCGGCGTTCTTTATCCGTTCCTCATCTACGGCTCCGGCGAATCCTACATCACCAAGGATGAAAACGATGCTCCCGTTCCGTCCTTCTACAACGACCGCTTTGTCGCCGTCTTTGAAAAAATCCTTGACGTCT
This sequence comes from Eubacteriales bacterium, assembly GCA_051892315.1. GTDB lineage: Bacteria > Bacillota > Clostridia > Oscillospirales > CAG-272 > UMGS1696. Next base: position 5,124 of record JBJFGC010000399.1, on the reverse strand, counting down.
GCCATTCCGAGGGCGACACCTTCCTCTATGACGCAAACATCAAGGCGAACACGATGGGTCTGGCCAGCAACCACCGCGTTCAGGAAATCATGTTCCCGAACAACCAGGTTCTGTTCTGGGTGGAATGTGTAAGCTGGGCGCGCGCGCTCCGCGAAATGGAAACCGACTTCGGTATCATCACTGCCCCGATGTACAACGAGGAGCAGGGCCGGTACTATAACTACTGCAACGGCAACTACTACGGCATGTGCGTTCCGGTAACGCTGGTCGGCGATTCCCTTGACCGCGCCTGCATCATTCTGGAAGCCCTGACCTCTCACTCCACTTCCACGGTACTGGAAGCTTACTACAACGTCTCGCTCCAGTCCAAGTATTCCCGTGACGAGGAGTCCGGCCGCATGCTTGACCTCATTTTCAGCAACCGTATCTTCGACGTCAGCATCGTCTTCGACGTCGCGTCCATCAACGGAAGCCTCTACGATATGGCTGCGAAAAACAACAAGGATATCGCATCTTACTACAACCGTACCAAGAAGATGACCGAAAAGTCCATTCAGAAGATTATGGACAGCATTCTGGAAGACTGACCGACGGGCAAAAGAATATTTTTCCGGGGGACCTTTTGAAAAAAAAGGTCCCCGGACCTTTTCGGGAGCGAGATGCTCCGGGTCGGGGAGATTTCCGGGAGGACGCCGATGGGCAGGGGGAAAGAACGTGCGTGTTGTACGTACTCCACCTTCCGCCGCAGCAGAAAATTATCGATTCTCACCGTTTACAAACGACGGAAAATCCGTTATAATATTGAGGAAAACCGTTTTTTCGTCAGAGAAAGGAAAACCTTATGCAAGAAGCGCGTGAGAATAAGATGGGAACCATGCCGGTCGGCAGGCTCATCCTTACCATGTCGCTGCCGATGATTTTGTCCATGCTCATTCAGGCATGCTATAACGTTATCGACAGCATTTTTATTGCCCGATTCAGCGAGGATGCTCTCGCTGCCGTGTCGTACGCTTTTCCGGCCCAGAACCTCATGATCGGCGTTGCGACCGGAACCGGCGTCGGAATCAACGCCCTCCTGTCCCGTTCCCTCGGCGAAAAGGAGTTCGGGCGCGCCAACCGTACCGCCGGCAACGGCATCGTCCTGGCCGCCATCAGCAGCCTCGTCTTTCTGCTGTTCGGCTTCACCCTGGCCGGTCCCTTCATCGCGTTCCAGACCTCCACACCTTCCGTCATCGAATACGGCCGGCAGTACCTCGGCATCTGCTGCATTTTCTCGTTCGGCGTGTTCGGCGAAGTTACCTTCGAGCGGCTCATGCAGGCCACCGGCCGCACCGTCCTGACCATGTTTACGCAGGGGCTGGGCGCCATCGTCAACATCATCCTCGACCCTATTTTTATTTTCGGCATGTTCGGCCTTCCCGCCCTCGGCGCGGCCGGCGCGGCCATAGCCACCGTTGCCGGGCAGATTTGCGCTTTTCTTCTTGCCGTCCTCCTCAACCACAGGTACAACCACGACATCCGTCTTACCCGCGACGTCTTTCGGCTGGAACGTTCCATCGTCGGCCGGATTTACGCGGTCGGTGTACCGTCGATTTTGATGGTCGGCATCGGTTCGGTTATGACTACGGGGATGAATAAAATCCTCAATTCCTTCTCGGACCTTGCCGCGTCCGTGTTTGGCGTGTACTTCAAGCTGCAGAGCTTTGCTTTCATGCCGGTCTTCGGTCTGAACAACGGCGTCATTCCGGTCATCGCGTACAACTACGGCGCGAAAAAGCGGAAACGCATGACGAGCGCGGTCAAAATTGCGTGCATTCTGGCAAGCTGCTTCATGGGCATCGGCCTGATTCTTATGCAGGTTTTTCCGGCCCACGCGCTCATGCTGTTTGACGCCAGCGAGGAAATGCTCGCCATCGGCGTACCGGCTCTGCGGACCATCAGCGTGAGCTTCCTTTTCGCGGGCGTATGCGTCGCGCTCAGCTCGGTTTTCCAGGCCCTCGGCTGCGGCATCTACTCCATGTTCGTCTCGCTGGCCCGCCAGATCGTGGTGCTGCTCCCCGTTGCCTACCTCTTTTCGCTCACCGGCCAGCTCAATCTTGTCTGGCTTGCCTTTCCTATCGCTGAGATTGCCTCCATCACCGTCAGCCTTTTCCTTTATGTCCGCATCTACCGCAGAGTAATTGCTAAAATTCCGGAGTAGTGGGAGATCGTTTCCGCAGGGGAGGGAGAGAGTTCTTTTGGAAAAAAGGACGTTCTCCCTCCCCTGCAGCTTTATCCCCCAAAGAGGATCCTCACCGCCACGCACAGTCCGTAGCCCAGAACGGTGGGAAGGACGGCGGCCAGAAGGGTGCAGCCGGCGCTGCCGGTTTCTTTTTGGATGGTCATCAGCGTGGTGGCGCAGGGAAAGTGAAACAGGGTGAACAGGAGGATACAGACGATGGTGACGGGACCCCAGCCGTTCGCCGCGAACGCCGACGGAAGGTCAAAGGAAGCGTCGAGACTGACGGTTGTTCCGCCGGCGAGGGCCAGAGGAAGCATCAGCTCTGCGGCAGGGAGGGCGAACAGAAAGGCCAGCATCAGCCGTCCGTCCATGCCCGCGAAGCGTCCGATTGGGTCGAGCAGACGGGTAAGATGCGCGAAAATGCTTGCACCGCCCACCTCGATGTTGGCCGCCAGCCAGAGAAGCGCGCCGGCCGGTGCCGCCGCCGAGACCGCGCGTCCAAGGACGAAGACCGTCCGGTCGAGAACGGAGCGGACGATCACACGTCCCACCTGCGGCACACGGTACGGCGGCATTTCCAGTGTGAACGAGGACGGCGTTCCCCGCAGGAAGGTGACGGACAGGAAACGGGACAGGAGCAGCGTCGCGGCGACGGACAGAAGAAGGAGCCCGACCATCGCGGCGGAGGCACCCGCCGTTCCGAGGCCGAGACAGCCGAGCGCGGCCAGCAGGGCGGGGAAGCGTCCGTTGCAGGGGACGAGGGAATTGGTGAGGATGGCAATGAGGCGTTCCCGCGGCGAGTCAATGATGCGGCAGCCTGTGACGCCGGCGGCGTTGCAGCCCAAGCCCATCAGCATGGTGAGGGACTGTTTCCCGCAGGAGCCGCAGCAGGCGAAGCAGCGGTCGAGCGCAAACGCCACGCGCGGGAGGTAGCCGAGGTCCTCCAGCAGCGTGAACAGGGGAAAGAAGATGGCCATGGGCGGCAGCATCACGGCGACGACACGGAACACCGTCGCGGCCACGCCGTCGCAGAGCAGCGCGGCGAGGGGAGCCGGAAAAACGGCGTCCGCGGCGCGGCGGAGCCAGTACGCGAGACGGGACAGCCCTGCGTCAAGGAGATCGGAAAGATATCCGCTTCCGGATAAGGTCAGCCAGAACACCAGCGCCAGCAGCGCGAGAAGAAACGGGACGGCGGTGTACCGCCCGCAGAGCACCCGGTCGATGCGCCGGTCACGGACGGTCGGGTCGCCGCGCACGGTAACGCAGGCCTTCGCAAGGCTTTCGGCGCGTTCGGCAGGTGACCGGTCCCGATCCCGCTCCTTCGTTTCAGCGGACGGATGCGGATGGTGCGCCAGAATTCGCTCCCGCAGTTCGTCCAGACCGAGGTTCTGGCGGGCCGCCGTGAGGACGACCGGACAGCCGGTGCGGGCCTCCAGCGCGTCCCGGTCGACGGTGATGCCCTTCTTTTCGGCCTCGTCGATGAGATTGACGCAGAGGATGACGTTGTCGGTGAGGTCGCAGAGCTGCATGGCGAGGATCAGGCTCCGCTCCAGACAGCAGGCGTCGCATACGCAGATGACGGCGTCGGGCTGCTCCCGCAGCAGAAAATCCCGCGCAGCCTCCTCCTCGGGGGAATGACTGGCCAGCGAATAAATCCCGGGCAGGTCGGTGACGGTGACCGTGCGGCCGCCGACGGAAAACGTCCCTTCCGCACAGCCGACGGTTTTGCCGGCCCAGTTTCCGGTGTGCTGGTGCATTCCGGTGAGGGCGTTGAAGACGGTGCTTTTCCCGACGTTCGGGTTGCCGGCGAGCGCGGCGGTCATGCGCCCGCCTCCTCCGCCGCCCGCTCCGACCGGACGGCGACAATTCCCGCGTCCGCCCTCCGCAGCGCGATGACGGCGCCGCGGATGAGGTACGCGCATGGGTCGCCGAGCGGACTGCGCATCGTACAGGTGACCGCGGCTCCGGCGGTCAGGCCAAGATCCGCTAACCGCGTGGACAGATTCCGTCCGCCGTCCTCAAGAAAACACACGGTCGCGCTTTCTCCGGGGGACAGATCGCATAATTTTCGGTACGTAGACATGACAATTCTCCTTTATAACGTAAGTTCAACGGGGGAAATGGGATTTGCGGGGGAAACTTTTGTGAACAAAAGCTTTCCCCCGCACCCCCTTCAAAAAACTTTAAAAAAGTAAGAAAACAACGTTTGTGCAGATTTTACGGCGGATTTGCACTGCACTTTGTATTTCCATTTGATTGAAAGTTTTTGAGGGTGGGGGCGCGGGGGAGGGTACTTTTTTCAAAAAGTACCCTCCCCCGCAAGTTAACCTTTTATATTTACTCGTTGGCATTTCATGCCCTGAAGCGGCATATAGTGGGGGTGAAGCCGGCAGAGAATTTCGTTTGGGCAACAATGTTTCCCTCATCGAAGTATATGCCGCACGGAAAGGGAGGGTGAAAGGATGGCGGAGAAGGAATTTCTGACGGACAGCGGCTACGCGGGCGAGGTGCGCCGGAGCGGAGGAATGACACCGGCGGCGGAGGATTATCTGGAGATGATTTTCCGTCTGGCGGTCTCGGACGAGAACGGATCGGCGGCCGCGCCGCGTCCGGTGCGGATCGGTGAACTGGCGGAGAAGCTGCATGTCGCGCCGTCGTCGGCCTCGCGGATGGTGCAGAACATGGCGCTGCGGGGCTATATCGATTTCAAACGCTACGGTTTTATCACGCTGACGCCGGTGGGGCTGGACATGGGGGAATACCTCATCCGCCGCCACCGCATTGTTCTGGCGTTTCTGGAATGGCTGCGCGGCGACCACGCCTGCTTTGAGGAGGCGGAACGGATTGAGCATTACCTCTCCCGCGAAACGGTCGGCGCGATGGAACGCCGGATCAACGGAGAG
>JBJFGC010000398.1:0-2124 GCA_051892315.1 Eubacteriales bacterium | reverse complement strand
CATGGAAAACTCATGCACCGGGACATGGAGCTTCCGCAGCGGCGCGAGAAGCTGCTCCAGTCCGTCGGTTAAGGCAAGCGGCGTGGTGGTGTACGTCAGAAAAACGGACGTCGCCACAATCAGCAGAACAATGCGCAGGATAATCAGCGCCGCATTGATGACCCCTTCCAGATAGACGTGAACCGGCCCGATATGGAGAAGCAGGGTGTCACCGGTCATCCAGAAGATGTTGATAAAGGCCGTAAACACAATAATAAAGAGCAGCGGCCGCATACTTCGCAGAAGCATCCGCGGCGAGATGCCCGACAGGCCCACCAGAACCGCAGAGGCGGCCGTCAGCAGGACAAACGCCGTCACACTTTTTGCGAAGAAGATAACAAGAATATAGAGAAGCGACAGGAGAATTTTCGCGCGCGGATCCAGCCGGTGCAGCAGCGAATTCCCCTCGCAGTATTGTCCGAACGTAAGGTCAGATTTCATAAGGCCGTCCTTCTTTACAGCTTTTTGAGGAGTTGACGGACCGCATAATCCACGGTATAGACGTCCGCCCCGATGTCCACGCCGTTCTTCGCCAGCGCTGCCGCGACACGGGTAATCTGCGGAACATCCAGACCGACGGCGGTAAGCTCTCTGTATTCCGAGAACACCTCCGCGCAGGACTTGTGCATGAGGATTTTCGCGTCCGCCATCACGACGAGACGGTCACAGTACATCGCCATATCCTCCATGCTGTGGCTGACGATGATCACCGTTGTGCCGCTTTCTCCCGCGTAGCGCCGGATGCCGCCCAGAATATCGCGCCGTCCCACGGGGTCCAGTCCCGCTGCCGGTTCATCGAGGATGAGAATTTTCGGCCGCATGGCGAGCACTCCCGCCAGTGCCGCGCGCCGTTTCTGACCGCCGGACAATTCAAACGGGGATTTTCCGAGAAGATCCGGCGAGAGTCCGGCAAACCGTGCCGCCTCCATGACGCGGACGTTCAGTTCCTCTCCCTCCAGCCCCATGTTTTTCGGGCCGAAAGCAATGTCCTCCTTCACGGTCTCGGCGAAAAGCTGATATTCCGGGTACTGCATGACCAGTCCCGCCTTGAATCGGACGTCCCGGATTTTCTTCGGCTCCGCCCAGATATCCACACCGTCCAGCTTCACTTCCCCCTCGTCCGGCTTCAGAAGGCCGTTGAGCATCTGCACCAGTGTGGACTTTCCGCTGCCGGTATGACCGATGAGACCGGTGACACCGTCCGCCGCTCCGTCGATGTACAGCGACACATGGTCGAGGGCAGTCACAGCGGAGGGAGTGTTTTTGTTATAGGTAAAGGTAAGATTGTTCAGTTCAATGGTAGCCATAGCGTCTCACTTTGCTTCCTGTGCGCGCTTCATCGCACGCGCGATTTCCGCCGCGCAGTCGTTGACATCAAAGAGGTCGAGCCGCACATCCAGTCCGGCTTTTTTCATTTTATAGAGAAGCTCCGTGGTCTGCGGGACGTCCAGTCCGGCGGCCCACATGGCCTCGGGGTCGGAGAAAACCTCGGAAGGGGTACCGTCGCGCAGGATTTTTCCGTGATTCATGACGAGAATCCGGTCCGCCAGTGCCGCTTCGTTCATGTAGTGCGTGATAAGGAGAACGGTAATGCCGTCCTCACGGTTGAGCTTCATGGCGGTATTCATGACCTCGCGCCGGCCGAGAGGGTCGAGCATCGCGGTGGATTCGTCAAAAATGATGCACTTCCGCTTCATGGCGATAACGCCTGCGATGGCGACGCGCTGCTTCTGCCCGCCGGAGAGGTTATGAGGCGAGCTGCGCGCGTATTTTGTCATACCGACCTCCTCGAGAGCGGCGTCGACGCGCCGGCGGATTTCCGCGGAAGGGATGCCAAGGTTCTCGCAGCCGAACGCCACGTCCTCCTCGACGATGGTGGCCACAATCTGGTTATCGGGATTCTGGAAGACCATGCCGACGGCGCGGCGGGCGTCAAGGATATCGCGGTCGGTCACATCGGGGGCAGTCAGCTCGCGTCCGCACAGCCAGAGACGGCCGGAATCGGGGAAATTGACCATGCACAGGAGCTTGGCGAGGGTGGATTTTCCGCTTCCGTTATGACCGAGGATGGCGGTAAACGAGCCT
>JBJFGC010000397.1:0-8323 GCA_051892315.1 Eubacteriales bacterium | reverse complement strand
CGCTGATAATCGGCGTTTTCAACGCACACATTTCCCACAGGTTTTCGGCAATGGCCTGCCCCTGTCCACGTTCCTCGGCGCCGATGCCGCAGTAGGCCCCCGGACTTCCGACAAAGCAGAGAATCGGCCGCTGGAATTTTTCGGCCTGCTTCATCAGCCGCAGTGCCTTCCGGTATCCTTCCGGCGACGGACAGCCGAAATTCCGCTTGATCCGGTCCTGAATGGTGTCGCCGCGGTTCATCGTAATGCAGGTCACCGGCATTCCGTCAAGAAAGCCGATGCCCCCGACAATCGCGCCGTCGTCCCCGTACCGCCGGTCTCCGTGCAGCTCCATAAAATCGTCGATCATCTGACCGATGTACCAGTTTCCCATCGGCCGGTCCGACGCTCTGGCCAGCCCGACTTTTTCATATGCGTTCATAGTATAACTCCAGTTGTTATAGTTGTAATCAATCTCCGCTGTCTCACCGGTACTTCCGTGCCGCCGCGCGGTTCGCGGTCAGAAGATGATGGATCATCTTTTTGGATTCCGCACGTTCAATGAGCAGGTCCACAAACCCATGTTCCAGCTGGAACTCCGCGCTCTGGAAGCCCTTCGGGAGCTTTTCTCCCGTCGTCTGCTCAATGACACGCTGTCCGGCAAACCCAATGAGCGCGGCGGGTTCGGCGGCAATGATGTCGCCCTCCATTGCGTAGCTTGCGGTGACGCCGCCCGTCGTCGGGTCCGTCAGAACGGGCAGGTAGAAAAGGCCCGCGTCATTGTGCCAGCGAACGGCCGCGCTGACCTTCGCCATCTGCATCAGCGAGAGAACGCCTTCCTGCATTCTCGCGCCGCCGGAGCAGATAAAGCCCACCACCGGCAGACGGTTTTCCGTCGCGTATTCAAACAGCCGTGTAATTTTTTCCCCCACGACCGTTCCCATGCTCGCCATCATAAAGCTGGAATCCATCACAAACAGCGCTGTCGGAATTCCGCCGATTTTGGCCTGACCCGTCACAACCGCATCGCGCTCGCCCGAGGTTTCGGCCGCCTTCTTCAGCTTTTCGTCGTACTCCGGAAAATCAATCCGGTTTTCGCTTTGCAGCTCCGCATCGTGTTCGCGGAAGGTTCCGCGGTCTGTCACCAGGGCAATCCGCTCCCTCGCGCTCATGCGGAAGTATCCGCCGCAGCAGGGGCAGACGCGCCCGTTCTTATGAAGAAGGGCATCGTCCGTTTCCGCGCCGCATTTTTTGCATTTCACGAGCTTTGTATCATTTGCCATCGCCGCTGTCCTCGTTTGCTTTTTCGGTCAGTACGAAGGAAAAGGTTGCTTCGACCGCCACTTTTCCATTGACGCGGCCGACGCCCTTTGCGAAATAGAACGGCTTCATCACGCGCGTGATGCTGCACTCCGTCTCCAGCACGTCGCCGGGAACCACCGGTGTGCGGAACTTGACTTTATCCAATCCGCTGAAAAAGGGCAGAATGCCGTCACGCATTTCATCCATCAGGCAGACGCACGCCGACTGCGCCATCATTTCGCACAGGATCACGCCCGGCACGATGGGGTGGTCCGGGAAATGTCCCTGCAGGAACCACTCATCGCCGCGGATTTTGATGCGGCCGTGGGCAACGCCGTCGACCAGCTCTGCTTCATCCACCAGAAGCATTGCGTCCCGGTGGGGAAGAATCTTCATCAGTTCGGTTTTATTCATGCTTTCCTCCGTTTGTCACTCGCATCTGCGAATCGCAATGCATGCATTATGTCCACCAAAGCCGAGCGACGTGGAAAGGGCCAATTCAGGGTCAAACGTTACCGCTTCGTTCGGGGTATAGTCCAGGTCGCAGTCCGGATCGGGATTCTGATAGTGGATGGTCGGCGGAATGATTCCGCTTTCCAGTGCGATCAACGACGCAATGGCCTCTACTGCGCCCGCTGCGCCGAGCATATGTCCGGTCATGGACTTGGTGGAGCTGACTTTCGCCTGATAAGCCGCGTCGCCGAGCGCATACTTGATGACTTTGGTTTCGGTGGAATCGTTCATCGGGGTGCTGGTACCATGGGCGTTGATGTAAACCCGCTCGCCCGCGCGATAGCCCGCTTCCTCGAGCGCCAGCTTCACCGCGCGTCCGCCGCCTTCTCCGGTCGGATCGGGGGCGGTCACATGGTGCGCATCGCAGGTGCTGCCATAGCCGACAAGTTCACCATAAATCACCGCGCCTCTCGCCTTCGCGTGCTCGTAAGATTCGAGCACCAGAGCGCCGGCGCCCTCTCCCATGACGAACCCGCTGCGGTCGCGGTCAAACGGAATGGAGGCGCGATTCGGGTCGTCGGACTGAGTCAGCGCCATGCAGTTGGTAAAGCCGGCGATGGCCAGCGGTTCAATGGCCGCCTCCGCGCCGCCCGCGAGGATGACATCCGCGTAGCCGTGCCGGATGGCGCGGAACGCCTCGCCGATGCAGGTCGTACCGGTCGCGCAGGCCGTCGTCGCGCTGATGCACGGTCCCTTTGCGCCAAACTTGATGGCAATCTGTCCGGCCGCCATATTGGAAATCATTTTCGGAACGAAAAAGGGAGAAACCCGCTTCGCTCCTTTGGTCTGATACACGTCGTATTCGTCGGTGAAGGTACGGAATCCGCCAATGCCGGAGCCGAAATAAACGCCAAAGCGGAAGGGATCCACCTTGTCCGCAATTCCGCTCGCCTCCACAGCCTGAGTAGCGGCGCCGATGCCGTATTGCGTGAAACGGTCGCTCTTGTTCACCTCAATTTTCGCCATGTATTCGGTCGGCACAAAGTCGCGGACCTCCGCCGCTACCTTGATACGGGAATCGGTGATATCAAATTTTGTAATATAATCGATTCCGCAGACTCCGTTCAGGAGATTCTCGCGGAAGGTGGCCAGCTTTGAGCCAATCGGGGACACGACCCCCATACCGGTAATAACTACACGCTGTTCCATGTTTTACTCCATGTTTTTTGATAAATGCAGGTATAATGCGGGATATGGTTTTGCGGGAGAAAGTTTCCCCGCATACGTATGTACGTCTTAAAAACCTCACATCGCCATGCCGCCGTCGACACGGACGACTTCACCGGTGATGTAGGCTGCTGCCGGAGAGCAGAGGAAGACAACCATTGCAGCGATTTCCTCCGGCTTGCCGATGCGGCCGAGCGGAATGTGTTCCAGCATCGCGTCACGGCCGGCAAGATCCTTGGTCATCGAGGTGTCCACAAAGCCGGGAGCGACCGCATTGACGGTAATGCCGCGCTTGGAAAGCTCCAGTGCTGCGGACTTGGTCAGACCGATAATGCCTGCCTTGGAGGCCGAATAGTTGGTCTGGCCGGCGTTGCCCATCAAGCCGGAAACGGACGAAATGCTGCAGATGCGTCCGCTTCTCTGGCGGATCATGGTGCGGCTTACGGCACGAATCATATTGAACGCGCCGCGCAGGTTGGTGTTGATGACATCGTTGAAGTTTTCGTCGGTGAGCTGCATGATGAGACCGTCGCGCGTGATGCCGGCGTTGTTCACGAGAATGTCAATGCGCCCGAAATCCTCAAGCACCTTCGCGATTGTGGCCTTGACCTGATCGGACTCGCCTACGTTGCAGGAATAGGAAATCGCCTTCCGTCCCAGCTCCGTCACTGCGGCCACAGCTTCGGCAGCCGCCTCGGGGCTGCAGAGATCAAGGATCGCAACATCCGCGCCGGCTTTGGCCAGCTCCACGGCAATGGCACGTCCAATACCGCGGGAAGCGCCGGTGACAACGGCGACCTGTCCGGTCAGCAGTTCGGAATTATAAATGTTCATTTGGATTCTTCCCCTTTCAGTTCTGCGGCAACGGCGTCCACGGTCGCGGTATCCTGTACCGAATACACGCGGACGTTCTTGTCGATACGCTTGATGAGGCCCGCCAGTGTTTTGCCGGGACCGCATTCAATAAAGGTGTCCGCGCCGTCGGCAATCATCCGTTCCACAGTGGTCTGCCACCGGACCGGACTCTTCATCTGCGCGGCGAGGGAGGCCCGGATATCTTCCGGATAAACGTCTCCCGTAAGGTTCGCGTAAACCGGGAGCGCGGGGATTTTTATTTCATACTTTGTAAGTACATTTTCAAATTCAGAGGATGCGGATGCCATAAAGGGAGAATGGAAAGCGCCGCTGACCGGAATCGGCACAACGCGGACGCCGGCAGCCTTTTTCTGGAACGCCTCAATGCCGGCCTTTGTACCGGAAATGGCAGTCTGCCCGGGAGAATTGTAGTTGACGGGGTAAACGTCGTCGAGACCGTCACACAGTCCCTCGACCTCCGCTGCGGTAATTTTCATAACGGCCGCCATCGCCGGCTCGCCGTTCATTTCGTGGGACGCCTTATCCATGCATACCGCACGGTGGGTTACAGCGTCAAACGCGTCGGTGTAAGTAAACGCTCCGCTGTACGCGAGAGCTGCGAGCTCGCCGAGAGAAAATCCGGCACAAAGCTCCGCGGAAATGCCGCGCTCGTTCAGGGCGAGCGCCGCCGCGAGATCCGCGAGGAAAACACACGGCTGGGTATTGATGGTCTGCTTCAGCTCCTCCTCCGTTCCGTGGAACGACTGCTCCGCCGTCCCCGGACGAAGAACATCCGCTGCGTCATATAACGCTCGGACCGAGGCAAAGTTTTCGTACAGGTTCTGCCCCATACCGGAAAACTGCGCTCCCTGTCCGGCAAAAACAAATGCGATTTTTCCCAAAAGAGTATCTCCTCCGTTGTGGTTTGTGGATAAAATGGAGTTTGCGGGCCCCTTTTCCAAATTTTCATCGATTGCGGAGACCGCGTATGGCGCAAACGGTTCGTTTTGCCCCTGCTTTCTCTGCACATCGTACGGAAAGTTCTGGCACTTGGGGACGGGGGAGCGGTACTTTTTTCCAAAAGCACCCTCCCCCGCGTTCTCTCAATAAATTTACTTCAGGAACCCGGAGGCCTTGGTGAGGATGGCTTCCGCTTCGGTGAAAATTTCTTCGATGATTTCTGCTGCGGTCTGTTCCTTGCTGACCATGCCGGCAATCTGACCGGCGAGATAGCATCCGGCCTTTTCGTCTCCCTCAACGGCTCCTTTGCGGAGTGCGCCGACGCCGAGCTGCTCAAGGTCTTCGTCGGCAATGTCGGTGTACTCCTGCTTGGCGTAGTTGCGGGAGTAAGGGGTTTTCAGGCTTCGTACCGGATGGCCGAGACGACGTCCGGTCACGATGGTGGAGGTATCGGAAGCTTTAAGGACAAGCTCCTTGTAGTGCGGGTGAACGCCGCATTCCTTTGCGACGAGGAAGCGCGTGCCGATCTGAACGCCGACCGCGCCGAGCATGAGAGATGCCGCGACCCCGCGTCCATCCCCGATGCCGCCGGCCGCAATCACCGGAATCGTCACCGCGTCGCACACCTGGGGAACCAGGGGCATCGTTGCCAGCTCGCCGATATGACCGCCGGACTCGCCGCCCTCGGCGATGACCGCGTCTGCGCCGAAGCGTTCCATCCGCTTTGCAAGAGCAGAGGATGCAACGACCGGAATCACGCGGCAGCCGGCGTTTTTCCATTTTTCCACGTGCGCGGACGGATCGCCCGCACCGGTTGTAACAACCTCTACGTGTTCCTCCGCAGCGACGGCCGCCACCTCATCCACAAACGGACTCATGAGCATGACGTTCACGCCGATCGGCCCTTTGGTCAGCTCGCGCGCCTGCTGGATCTGATCACGCAGGTACGCACCGTCGCGGCTCATGGCGGAAATGATGCCAAGGCCTCCCGCATTGGTGACAGCTGCCGCCAGACGGGCGTCCGATACGTGTGCCATGCCGCCCTGGAAGACGGGATACCGGATACCGCACAGCTCGCACAGTACCGTGTGAATCATTTCTGTGCCTCCTCGATGGCACGGATGAGATCGCCTACGGTCTTGCCGACCTGTGCTGCTTCGAGGGTGACGCCGAATTCGTCTTCGATGTCCATCAGGACTTCAACGGTCGTGAGGGAATCCACACCGAGTTCTTCAAAGGTGGTTTCTTCGGTGATGTTGTCTTCGTCTTCGCCGGAATGGTCTGCGATAATGGTCTTGATTTTGTCGAGTGTCATGGTAGTTATCCTCCAAAAATATTGTTTTTTTATAATGGAATGGAGCGGGAAAAGCTCCACTTCAAAAGCGTTTTATGTTTGTACGGCCGGAACGTCTGGTTTACCAACGCATGAGACAGCCGGCACTGGAAAGCCCTCCGCCAAAGGCAGTCATGGCGACAAGGTCGCCGCGGTTCAGCCGACCGGAACGGTTCAGCTCGTCGAGTGCAATGGGAACACTGGCCGCCGCAGTATTGCCGTAACGTTCGATGTTCATCACGAACTTTTCTTCCGGAAGTCCGAGACGGCGCGCCGCCATTTTGATGATGCGCGCGTTCGCCTGATGCGGGACGATGTGATTAAGGTCACCGGTGGAAATCCCCACCTTTTCCGCCATTCGGTTCACGTGGTCGACGAGCGCGTTGACAGCAAACTTAAAGGTTTCCTGCCCCTGCATATATACCACCGGCTTTTCCTCCGCCTGCTCCTCCTTCGTTTCCGTAAACGGAGAGGTTCCGACGGATGCCGGAATTTTGATGACGTCCTCGCCGCCGTAGGTGGCGATTTCTGAGCAGAGATAAGCGTCGCCCGTTTCCAGTACAGCGGCGCCCGCACCGTCGCCGAAGATGACCGCGGTGCTGCGGTCCGCCCAGTCGATAATCTTGCTGATGCGTTCCGCGCCGATGACAAGCGCACGCTTTACTACGCCGCGTGCAAAAAATCCGGCCGCCGTTTCCAGAGCGAAAAGGAATCCGCTGCATGCAGAGTTGATATCAAACGCGGGACAGGAAGCGCCCAGCCGTGCCTGAACGGCTCCGGCTGCAGTAGGGCAAATCCGGTCCGGGGTAATGGTTGCTGTAAGAATTAAATCGATGGAATCGACGGAAACGCCGCACATGGAGAGCGCGTTCTGCGCCGCCTCGCACGCAAGGTCCGTTGTCCCTTCCGTCGTGGCGATTCTTCTCTCCAACACACCGACGCGTGTACGAATCCACTCGTCGTTGGTGTCCATGATTTCCGCTAAGTCATCGTTGGTAACGATTTTTGACGGTGCTGCGCTTCCGGTTCCGATGATTCTGAAACTCATTCCGTCCTCCTTCATTTGTTGTTGTCTGCCAATTGTTGATATTCTGCCATTATTAGAACATCTAAGTTTCTGACAAAGGGTACAGAGGGATGTTTCCCCTCCGCAAGATTCACTGTAATTTCTCTGTTTTCTGTGTGCCAATGGGCGCGAAACGCCGTTGTATCCTTTCGCGCTTGAAGTTATGATACCATATTTATCTGTGTTTGTCAATAGTTGAAGGCAAATGTAATTGTAAACGTATGTCGGGGATTTTACGAACTTCTTGTTTCCATCCCCGCGGTGCACGCTGCTCCTACAAATTATCGTATAATCGTTCATATTTTTTCAAAAAAATCGTCAAAAACTCTTGACAACGCTTTATCACAGTGCTATAATAAAGCAAATCTTAAACAGAGGAACAAGTCCGCAAACACCATGAAAAGCCGTGAATTTGCTTACGTATACTACCACTATTATTACTATTCCTTTACCAAAAGGTAATAGTGATTTGTGGTGCAAAAAAGCGAAAACGGTTTTCCAAAAAACCTTCCTTCGGTGAAAAGCTGCACGTCAAATCACGACGATGCAGCTTTTTATACTTTCCGTTCCACTCAACCAAATCCAAAAAAGGAGTAACAAACATGCTCATCAAAATCGCGTTTCTGATTCTTTTCTTTGCTGTCATGGTCGCGGTTGGCTTCATGTGCCGAAAGAACAGCGACAGCGTCCATGGCTTTGTGCTGGGCGGCCGAAATGTCGGCCCGTGGCTCACCGCCTTCGCCTATGGCACATCCTACTTCTCAGCCGTCATTTTTATCGGGTATGCCGGACAGTTCGGCTGGAAATACGGTGTATCCTCCACCTGGATCGGCCTTGGCAACGCTTTCATCGGCTCCCTTCTCGCGTGGGTCATTCTCGGCCGCCGCACCCGTCTGATGACACAGCGGCTCGATTCGCGCACGATGCCGGAATATTTCGGCACCCGTTTCGGTTCGACTCCGCTGAAAATCGCAGCTTCCATCATTGTTTTCATCTTCCTGATTCCCTACACCGCATCCCTTTACAACGGTCTGTCCCGTCTGTTTGAGTCAGCGTTCGGCATTGACTACGTATGGTGCGTTCTCATTATGAGTGTGCTGACCGGCATTTACGTCATTGCGGGCGGCTACATGGCTACTGCGGTGAAC
>JBJFGC010000396.1:0-8357 GCA_051892315.1 Eubacteriales bacterium | reverse complement strand
AAAGTTTTTTGAAGGGGGTGCGGGGGAAACTTTTGTTCACAAAAGTTTCCCCCGCGAATCCCAAAAAAGTTTCCCTGCTTTTCCCTGCACTGTTATCCCCCAGCGTTTCGGATGATTTTTCGTATGCTGTCCGGGCAGAGGCAGTATTTTTCGGCCAGACTCATCACGGACTGACCGCTTTGATATTCCTTTACAATCGCACGGTTGCGCTGGTCGTATTCGGCGCGGGTACCGGTTTTTCCGCCCCATGTTTTTCGCTTTTCCGCAGCCTTCGGGATATAAATGGCCTCGCCTTCAATATAGTTCCGTACCTGTGCAAGCAGTTCCTTCGGCAGAACTTCTTCCGCGTTGATATAGCTTATATGTGTACCGCCTTTCGTAATGTATGACACCTGTCGTCAAATCGGGAAAAGCCCACGGCAGTTTCCTGCCCTGAGCAAAACCCGCTTTTCTTACGGTGGGTACACCTGAACGGTTCCGTTCTCTCACGTCATGAGTGGGCTCCGGACGCGGGAAAACCGGACGGCTTCAGAGTACAGCCACCTCCATAGCAATTGTCATCGTACATTACCTCCTTCTTCTTCAAGGATTCAGCACCGGTTGCTGTACTTATATTATAGATCATTTTTTGGGATTTTGCAATAGAAAAAACAATTCTATTTATTCTTTCTTGTGAATTTTTGAAGTGCTTCCCACAGAAAACAGAAGTACCTCTCCTGCTGCATGGGAAAAACAGATCCCCCGTTGAAAAATCGCTCGAACTATGGTACAATAGAAGCAGAAACTTTTACGTAATCTGGAGGTTGCTATGCAGCGAACCATTACCCGCCTTGCCTATGGCTACAAATTCAGGATTTTTCCGGACGGCACCGCCGATGACGCCGTTTTCTCCCCCGCGTTTGACGACAGCGCGTGGGAAAGCGTCCGTGTTCCGCATGACTGGGCCGCCAACGGCGAATTCCATGAGCTGAACGACTGCAGCTACAGCGCCGTCGCCGCCGACGGAATCACCCGCCCCATCGAACACAGCGGACGGACCGGCGCCCTTCCCATCGTCGGACTGGGCGTTTACCGTCTCTGGATTGACCTGTCCGAGGAAGATCGTGGAAAATCCATCTCTCTCGAATTCGACGGCGTGATGTGGGATTCCCACATTTATGTCAACGGAACGCACGCTTTCTTCAACCATTTCGGCTACAAATCCTTCAGCGTCGACATCTCCGACCTCGCCAATTACGGCAAGCCAACCCTCATCACCGTCGCCGCATCCGTCTACGAGGACTGCTCCCGCTGGTACCCCGGCGCCGGCATCTACCGCAACGTCTACCTTGTCAGGAAAGCTCCGGAACACATCAACTTCAACGGCGTCTGGCTCCGTCAGCTGGAAGTTGCCTGCGGCCGCGCCACCTTTGAGCTTTCCATCGACTATACCGGTCCGGAAACGCTCCGCTTCCACGCGGATATTCTCGACCCCGACGGTGCAACGGTCGCGGAAGTCTCCCACGGCACCTATCTCGGCGAGCTGTCCGATCTGTTCACCATTCCGAACGTCCGCCTGTGGGACATCGACGAACCGAACCTCTATACCGCCCGTGTCACTCTTCTCGACGCCGACGATCAGCCTCTCGACAACGTCTCTGTGAAGTTCGGCGCGCGCACCATCGAGTTCACCTGCGACCACGGCTTCTTCCTCAACGGACGGCGCGTCAAGCTCAACGGCGTCTGCAACCATCACGACTTAGGTTCCCTCGGTGCGGCCGTCCATACCGCGGCTCTCCGCCGTCAGCTTCGCCTGATGCGCGAAATGGGCGTGAATTCCATCCGCACCAGTCACAATCCGCCCTCGCCGGAGCTTCTCGCCCTCTGCGATGAGCTTGGCTTTGTCGTCATGGACGAATTCTTCGACGAATGGTATACCCCGAAAATCACCAACGGCTACGCAAAATATTACCGCGAACACGCCGCGCAGGACGTCATCGACGTCATCCGCCGCGACCGGAACCATCCGTCCATCATTCTGTGGTCCATCGGCAACGAAATTCTCGAACAGTGGGATTCGGAAGGCTGGCGCGCCGCGAAGATGCTGACCGAAACCTGTCATCGCACCGACCCCACCCGTCCGACGACTGCCGGTTTCAGTGCTCCGTGGGATTCGTTCAAGAACCATCTCGCGGACTTCGTGGACGTCGTGGGCATCAACTATAAGCCGCACCATTATGCCGAGTTCCACCGCGACCATCCGACCATCAAGCTTGTAGGTACGGAAACCGCGTCCTGCGTCTCAACCCGCGGCGTCTACCACCTGCCCGCCGACGTCGCCATTCCCTGCCGCAAGCACGACGACCTCACCGTCTCCGCATACGAGATGGAAGCGCCGGGCTGGGCCTACTACGCCGAACGGGAATTCGCCGCGCAGGATGACTTTGAATACGTCGCCGGTGAATACGTCTGGACCGGCATGGACTACCTCGGCGAACCGACGCCGTACTACAACGAGTGGCCGTCCCGTTCGTCCTACTTCGGCGCCGTGGACCTTGCGGGGCTGCCGAAGAACCGGTTCTACGGTTACAAGGCTCACTGGACCGACGTCGATGTCCTGCACGTCTTCCCGCACTGGAACTGGGAAGGTCAGGAAGGTGAAGTCGTTCCGGTTCACGTTTACTCCAGCTATCCGGAGGTTGAACTGCTCGTGAACGGCAAATCCTACGGCCGGCGCACCCTCGGCGACAAGTCCGGCGGCGACCTGGGCGAACTGGAACGCTACCGCATGATGTGGAACGACGTCGTGTACGAACCCGGCGAAGTCCGCGCCATTGCCTACGACGCAGCCGGCACAGCCGTCGCCGAAACGGTCGTCCGCACCGCCGGACAACCGCATCACATTGTTCTGTCCGCCGACCGTTCCTCCATTGCCGCCGACGGCGACGACCTCGTCTACGTGACCGCGTGCGTCGTGGACGCAAACGGGACCGTCTGCCCGCACGCCGATTCCCGTCTGACCTTCACCGTCACCGGCGCCGGCGAGCTTCTCACCACCGACAACGGCGACCAGCGCGAAACCGAGTCCTTCGCCCGTCCCGACAAAAAATGTCTCGCCGGTTTCTGTGTTGCCTGTGCCCGTTCCCTCCTGAATCACCCCGGAAAGCTTACCA
Source organism: Eubacteriales bacterium (assembly GCA_051892315.1). Lineage (GTDB taxonomy): Bacteria > Bacillota > Clostridia > Oscillospirales > CAG-272 > UMGS1696. The sequence goes on along the minus strand of JBJFGC010000396.1, from coordinate 5,205 downwards.
TGACGGTCAGGGCCGAAGATCTCGCCGGTGCAGAAATTGAAATTGAAGTAAAATGACGGGAATTTGACCAATTCTCAGAGAAAACTTTTTTAGACAAAGTTTGGGGAGGAACTTTTTCCGAAAGTTCCTCCCCATCCAATGTTTATGGATTATTTATTTCCATACGTCCCCTCGGTGCTGAAGACGACGCCGGCGTCTTCCTTGTTGCGGGACGTTTTGATTTTTTCCTGAAGGGCAGCCCAGAATTCTTCCCCGTCATTCGGCAGTTCCACCCAATCGTTCTTCCAGGTCGAAAGAACCATAGCGTTGGCGATGGACAGGCCGTTGATGCCTTCGTAGCCGGGCGCAAGGAGTTCTTCGCCGTAGAGGATGTGATTGGTGAAATTCTTGAGAATGCCGACATGCTGTTCGCCGTGGCCTTCCGGAATCTCAATTTCGACCGTCTTGTTCGGGATGGACGCGAAGCCCTGGGTGGTGCCGAACGTGAATTCGCGCTCGTCCACATCGAGCTTGGTATACATGAGGTGTCCACGTTCGTACACCAGCTTGCCCTTGGAACCGGTAATTTCGAGACGGTTCGTTCCGGGATATTCGCCGGTGGTCGTGATGAACACGCCCGTCGCGCCGTTCGGGTACTTGGCCATCGCGGTTACGTCGTCTTCCACTTCAATGTCGTGGTACTTGCCGAATTCGCAGTTCGCGTAAATCGCGCTCGGCATCCCGAAAATCCACTGCCACAGGTCAAGGTTGTGCGGACACTGGTTCATCAGAACGCCGCCGCCTTCCCCGGACCAGGTTGCGCGCCATCCGCCGCTGTTGTAGTAAGCCTGCGTACGGTACCAGTCCGTGATGATCCAGACACACCGCTTCAGTTCGCCCAGTTCGCCGCTCTTCACCATCTCGCGCATCTTCTGATAGAAGTGGTCGGTGCGCTGGTTATACATGATGCCGAACGCCTTCCCGCTCTTTTTCGCCGCATCCATGAATTCGTGAATCTTCTTGGTATAGACACCAATCGGCTTTTCGGACAGCACGTTGATTCCGTTTTCAAATGCGTCAATCCCGATGATGGGGTGGAAATAGTGCGGGGTCGCAATCATGACCGCGTCCACAAGGCCGCTCTTGATCATTTCATGCGAATCTTCAAAATATGCGACGTTGTCGCCGCAGATCCCGCGCGCCCAGTCCAGACGGGCCGGCTTCACGTCGCAGACCGCCGTCAGAACCGCGCCGGGGACCTTCCCGCCGTACAGATTCTGTACGTGGCTGGAACCCATGTTGCCAAGGCCGACCACACCAAATCTTACTTTCTCCATAGTTACCTCCGTTTCAGTGAGAACGCTCTGCTCTCACCTGTATTTGGTTTTATTATACAACATATACGGGGGTTTTTCAAGAGTTTTTTACCGTTTCAAAGATACTTTTTCCAAACTGCCCTGCATCCAAAAAATCCCCTCCCGTTTTCCGGACGGAAAACGGGAGGGGATGGGGAACTTTTTAAGAAAAGTTCCCCCAACAGAATTTCATTTCCTTAAAGTCCGCGCTTTACGTAATGCGTATGAAGAAGCTCGTGCGCCTTGTGAGAATTCGGTTCGCCGAGGTATTCTTCATAAACCTTCTTGATCAGCGGGTTTTCGTGGGACTTTCTGTATTCGAGCTTTTCAGCATCAGCCTTATACAGAACGGACGCACGGAGGGACTTGAGATCCACGGTGTTGCGTACGGAAGCCGGCTGGGTGGGCTGACCGCCGCCGTTGACGCATCCGCCGGGACATGCCATCACTTCGATGAACTGTACGTCGTATGTACCGTCCTGAACGCCCTTGAGGAGCTTGTTTGCATTGGCGGTGCCGGAGCATACCGCAACCTTGAGTTCGATGTCGCCCAGCTTGTAAGCCGCAAACTTGATGCCTTCGGTGCCGCGCACCTCTTCGAAGTCGATCTTTTCAAGCGGCTTTCCTTCGATTACTTCCGCTGCGGTACGGAGCGCAGCCTCCATAACGCCGCCGGTCGCGCCGAAGATTGCGCCTGCGCCGGAACCGATATCGATCGGCTGGTCGAACGCTTCGTCTGCCAGTTCGGTAAACTTAATGCCGGCCTGCTCGATCATCCGGCCAAGCTCACGCGTGGTAACGGCAATGTCAACGCCCGGCATACCGTCCACGTCCTGACCGTCGCGCGTAACCTCAAACTTCTTCGCCGTGCAGGGAATTGCGGAAACGAAGACGATATCCTTCGGGTCGAGACCGAGCTTTTCTGCAAAGTAGGTCTTGTAAATCGCGCCGAACATCTGCTGAGGAGACTTGCAGGTGGAGAGGTTTTCGGTCATTTCCGGGAAGTAGTGTTCGCAGTACTTCACCCATCCGGGCGAGCAGGAGGTAATCATCGGCAGCACGCCGCCGTTCTTTACCCGTCCGAGGAATTCGGTTGCTTCTTCCATAATGGTAAGGTCTGCGGTGAAGTTCATATCGTAAACGCCGTCGAAGCCGAGCTTCTTGAGCGCTGCGACCATCTTGCCTTCGGTGTCGGTACCGGGAGCGTAGCCGAAGCATTCGCCGATGGTTGCACGAACGGAAGGTGCGCAGCAGATGGCAACATGCTTGGTGGGATCGCCGATGGCTTCGAGAATCTTCTGGGTGTCGTCCTTTTCGTAAAGCGCGCCGACGGGACATGCCACAACGCACTGACCGCAGTTGATGCAGGAGGTCTCGCCGAGATCCTTTTCAAACGCACAGCCGATCGCGGAATCATAGCCGCGGTTGACCGCACCGATGGCGCCGATGCCCTGGAGCTTGTTGCAGGCAGCTACGCAGCGGCGGCAGAGGATACACTTGTTGTTGTCGCGGATGATGGACGGAGAAGAGGTGTCCAGCGGAACCTTCGTTTCCTTCTTGGAATAAGCGAAACGGTCCTCGTCTGCCTTGTATTCCTGTGCGAGCTTCTGAAGTTCGCAGGAGGTGGAGCGGATGCAGGAGAGACATTTCTTTTCGTGCGCGGAGAGCACCAGCTCGAGGTTGGTCTTTCTTGCCGCACGGATCTTTTCGGTGTTGGTCTGGATTTCCATCCCATCGTTTGCCGGATAGACGCAGGCAGTCACAAGACCTCTCGCGCCCTTGACTTCCACAAGGCAGAGACGGCACGCGCCGATTGCATTGATGTCCTTGAGGTAGCAGAGCGTCGGGATGTTGATGTTTGCCGCCTGACATGCTTCCAGAACGGTGCTGCCAGCCGGTACGGAATAATCCACGCCGTTGATTTTTACATTTATCATATCCATAATCAGTTTTCCGACCCTTTCAATTATTTCTTGGAGATGGCGCCGAACTTACACTTTTCGATACAAGCGCCGCACTTTACGCACTTCTCTTTGTCGATGACGTGTGCTTCCTTCACCTTACCGGTAATCGCGCCGGCCGGACACTGTCTTGCGCAGAGCGTACAGCCCTTACACTTGGTCGCGTCGATTTCATAGGAAAGGAGCTTCTTACATACGCCGGCGGGACATCTCTTGTCGACGATGTGTGCGATGTATTCGTCACGGAAGTAACGGAGAGTAGAGATAACCGGGTTCGGAGCTGTCTGACCGAGACCGCAGAGAGACGCAGACTTGATGTAGTTTGCGAGTTCTTCGAGCTTGTCGAGGTCTTCCATTTCGCCGTTGCCGGAAGTAATCTTTTCGAGAATTTCGTGGAGACGGACGGTACCGACACGGCACGGTACGCACTTGCCGCAGGATTCATCCACGGTGAATTCGAGGAAGAACTTCGCAAGGTCGACCATACAGGTATCTTCGTCCATGACAATCAGACCGCCGGAACCCATCATGGAACCAATCTTGATGAGGTTGTCGTAGTCAATCGGGGTGTCGATGAGGGAAGCCGGGATACAGCCGCCGGACGGACCGCCGGTCTGTGCAGCCTTGAACTTCTTGCCGTTCGGAACGCCGCCGCCGATTTCTTCGACGATTTCGCGGAGCGTGGTACCCATCGGGATTTCCACCAGACCGGTGTTCTTGATCTTACCGCCGAGCGCGAAGACCTTGGTACCCTTGGAGGTTTCGGTACCCATCGAAGCGAACCATTCCGGACCGTTGAGGATAATCTGCGCGATGTTGGCGTAGGTTTCGACGTTGTTGACGATGGTCGGCTGGCCCCACAGACCCTTGACAGCCGGGAACGGAGGACGCGGATGCGGTTCGCCGCGGTTGCCTTCGATGGAAGTCAGAAGCGCAGTTTCTTCACCGCACACGAACGCGCCGGCGCCGAGACGGATGTGAATGTCGAAGTTGAAGCCGGTACCGAAGATATCCTTGCCGAGGAGGCCGTATTCACGCGCCTGTTCGATGGCGATGTTCAGTCTCTTGACAGCAATCGGATACTCTGCACGGACATAGATCCAGCCTTCGTCCGCACCGATGGCATAACCAGCGATGGCCATAGCTTCCAGAACGGCGTGCGGGTCGCCTTCGAGAACGGAACGGTCCATAAACGCACCCGGGTCGCCCTCATCGGCGTTGCAGACGACGTACTTCTTGTCGGAAACGGAACCCTTTGCGAACAGCCACTTACGGCCGGTCGGGAAGCCGCCGCCCCCGCGTCCGCGCAGGCCGGAATCGGTGATGACCTTGATGACGTCGTCGGGGGTCATTTCCTTCAGCACCTTTGCAAGTGCGAAGTAACCGTTCATTGCGATGTATTCGTCGATGTTTTCGGGGTTGATGACGCCGCAGTTGCGGAGTGCAACACGCTTCTGCTTCTTGTAGAACGCGGTTTCGGAAAGCGAAGCGGCAACCGCTTCTTCCTCACCGGACTTGCCGTCGGTCTCATTGTAAACGAGGCGTTCCACAATACGTCCCTTCAGGAGGTGTTCTTCTACGATTTCCGGAATATCAGCGGGAGTTACCTGGCTGTAGAAAGTTCCTTCCGGATAGATGATCATAATCGGACCCAGCGCACAGAGACCGAAGCAGCCGGTCTGAACGATCTTTACTTCCTCTTCGAGGCCCTTCAGCTTCAGCTCTTCAGCGAGCTTTTCGCGGATTGCCTGGCTGCCGGAAGACGTACATCCGGTACCGCCGCAGACCAGTACATGTGAACGAATCATAGTTGTTTCTTCCTCCTAAAGTTTATCTCTTAGCCGCGCCGATTGTGTATTCGGAAACAACCGTGCCGCCCTTGATGTGCTTTTCGATAACTTCCTTCGCGC
>JBJFGC010000395.1:0-2143 GCA_051892315.1 Eubacteriales bacterium | reverse complement strand
TCATCAATTCTTTGGGTCTCTCTGCCTAAAAAATTGCCCATAAAATTCTTCCATTATTGTACACGAAAATCTTCGATATGTCAAGTATTTTTTGCTGGAAGATGAGCCGAAAAAACGTTTTTTTCGCTCGATTTAAATTTTTTGCCAGCTCATTTTTTGTGCATCCACAACAAAACAAGCTGTATTTTTTTGTATAAACTCACTTTTTTCTTGTGGGTTTGGTACAACTACAGAAGGCTGAAAATAGTCAAATAATCTATTTTTTCATTTCAGCTCGGCATATGCTCCCCCGGATGGAAATGCGGATGATGGGAATCCGGACCGCATCCGTCGTGCGTGTCTTCCCCGTTTTGTTCTTCCTTTTCCGCCTCACGGGACGCGACGTCCTCCATGATCTCCATGACGGCCGTGACCTCTTCCGTGTCCAGGCCGGTGTCGGCAGCAATTTCCTCCGGTGTCGCTTCCCGTCCGAGCTTTTCCTCCAGCGTCATGTCACTGCGGGAGATTTTTTCAAGCAGCTCCGTCAGATGTTCAGGAATCCGGCGGGACGCCTCCGCCTCACCTACAGCACGCTCCAGCGCGTCAAGGATATGGAAAACAGCGAACCTTCCAAACTCTCCGTCGCCGGCGGAATATTCCTCCGCCGCGCTCACCAGACCAAGACTTCCCTCCTGAAACAGGTCAAGCAGCGCCACGCCGCGTCCGCTGTAGCGTTTGGCTGCACAGATCACCAGGCGCATGCACCTCTCGATTAAAGCAGACCGGGCGCGGTCATCGTTTTGCGCGAGACGAGAGGAGAGTTCCTCCGCCGACGCGGCGTCCAGGAATGGAAGTGCGGCCACCTCAGCAAGATAATCCTTCGCGTGACGGTTCAGGGAAATGCCGTCCTGCTCGAGCATGTGCTCCATATCGCTCAGGGTAGGAATCAATTCGGCCTCAAAGAGAATGTCCTCCGCAAGCGCACGTTTGTTTTCGTTGTTCATTCGTTCTCTCCGCGTTCCGTCAGGTCATATCGTTGAGGAAGCCCTTGAGAATTTTGGAACGGCTCTGATGGCGGAGCTTCCGGAGGGCCTTGGCCTCAATCTGGCGGATGCGTTCACGGGTAATGTTGAATTCACGGCCGACTTCCTCAAGGGTACGGGTCCGACCATCCTCCAGGCCAAAACGGAGCTTGATGACCATTTCTTCCCGTGGTGTGAGGGTATGCAGAACCTTATTGAGCTGTTCACGGAGAAGCTGATAGGAAACGGCTTCCGCCGGCGTAGGTGAGGAATCGTCGGGGATAAAGTCACCCAGATGGCTGTCCTCCTCCTCACCGATGGGGGTTTCCAGCGAAACCGGGTCCTGCGCCGCCTTCATGATTTCCCGGACCTTGTCGGCGCTCATGCCGAGCTTTTCGGCAATTTCGTCAATGGTGGGCTCGCGGCCGTATTCCTGAAGGAGCTGACGTGAGGTGCGGGACACGCGATGGATGGTCTCAACCATGTGAACGGGAATCCGGATGGTTCTCGCCTGGTCCGCAATGGCGCGGGTGATGGCCTGCCGGATCCACCAGGTTGCGTAAGTGGAAAATTTATAGCCCTTGGTATGATCGAACTTTTCAACCGCTTTGATCAGGCCGAGGTTGCCCTCCTGAATGAGGTCGAGAAAATACATTCCCTTGCCGACGTATTTCTTGGCAATGCTCACAACAAGACGGAGGTTGGCTTCCACCAGCTCGTTCTTCGCCTTTTCATCTCCCTCCGCGATCCGCTCGGCGAGGTAAGCCTCACGTTCGGGATCGAGCAGCGGAATTTTGCCGATATCCTTAAGATACATGCGGACCGGGTCATCCACGGCAACGCCTTCGTCGGCGAGCAGCTTGTCGATATCCTCATTTTCGTCAACCTCCGAGACGGTGTCCTGCGAAGCGGCATAGCCGTCGTCGTTTTCGAGATAGTTGGTCACCTCGATTCCGCTGTTTTCGAGAACCTCGTAGATTTTTTCAATCTGGTCAACGTCGTACCCGGAAAACTCTACCGCTTCCATGATATCGTTGTTTGAGAGCGAACCCTGGGACTTTCCTTTTTCAATCAGTCCCTGCACGTCGACTTTCTTTTCGTTATCCATGATTACCTCACAGTTTTATAGATTTTGCTTTGCC
>JBJFGC010000394.1:0-8416 GCA_051892315.1 Eubacteriales bacterium | reverse complement strand
CCGGTTCATCGAGGGCGCCTACCGCAGTCTGAAGATTCCGGCGCTGCTGATCCGCAAAATCGCTGTTACCGGCACACCGCTTTTCATCAACGAACTGCTCTGGTCGATGGGCCAGACTTTCATCAACAGCAATTACGCGACCCGCGGCATCGTTGTCATTGCCGCAACCAACATTTCCGGAACGGCGTGGAATCTGTTCTGCGTTATCATGTTTGCGATGGGCTCGGCGGTGTCCATTCTGGTCGGACAGCGGCTTGGCGCGGGTGATACGGAGGGGGCTATCGACGTCGATCGGAAGCTTCTGTTCATCACGCTGGTGTCGCATGTTTTCATCGGACTCCTGATTTTTGCCGCCGCGCCGTTCCTTCCGATGCTTTACAACGTCGAGCCGGAGGTCCGCGCGCTTGCCACCAAATGTCTGGTGGTGCTTGGCGCGTGCCTTCCGATTCATTCGCTGATCCACTGCATCTACTTTACGGTGCGCTCGGGCGGCAAGACGCTCATTACCTTCCTCTTTGACTCGGTGTATACGTGGGTGGTTCCGGCCATGCTGTCATTTACGCTGTGCCGCCTTACCACCCTTCCGATTCTCACGGTTTACCTCATCGTACAGTTTTCGGACATCATCAAACTCTGCATCGGCATACCGATGGTGAAATCCGGTTTCTGGACCAAGTGTGTGATCTCCGATGTAGGCGAAAACGGAGAGGGTTAAGATTTTTGCTATGAAACTGCTTTTCAAACAACGATTTTTTACCTGGTTTGATTCCTACGATATTTTTGACGAGAACGGGGACACCGTTTATACCGTCGAAGGAACGTTTGCGTGGGGAAAGTGTCTTCATATCCTGGATAAAGCTGGAGCGCACGCCGCGACGCTGAAACAGCGTGTGCTGACGTTTTTCCCCACCTTTGACCTTTACCTTGGGGACGAGGAGGAATTTCTCGGCTCCATCAAGAAGGAGTTTTCCTTCTTCAAGCCTTCGTTTGCCATCGACTACCTTGGCTGGCACGTTGAGGGGGACTGGCTGGAATGGGATTACGAAATTACGGAGGAAAATGGCGGCCTTGTCGCCACCGTCAGCAAGGATGTCTTTCGTTTGATGGACACGTATTGTATGGACATCCGCGATCCGGCGGATGCACTGTATGTGCTGATGCTGGTTCTCGCGATTGACGCGGAGAAGGATTCCCGAAGCTGAAACGACGGCATCGGCAGAGAAAAAAGTGTGTAAATCCACCACCAGTGGATAAAACTCCATGAAAGTTTCTCCATCCTGCGGGGAAGACTAACGATAATGAAAAAACGCAGGGAGTTCCTATGAAAAAAATCCTTCTGACCGTCATTCTCGCCCTTCTCCTGATCGTTCCATGTCGTGCGGAACGGGTTCCTATTCTTATGTACCATGATTTTTCCGACGAATACACCGGGGATTTCGTCGTCTCGTCAGCGCGTCTGGAGGAGCATCTGACGGCGCTGGAGAACGCCGGCTACCACACCGTCACATTCGCCGAACTGATTGATTACGTGTATTTCGGCGGTGTCCTGCCTGACCAACCGGTTCTCCTCACCTCCGACGATGGCTATACAGGCGTTCTCACTCTCGCTGCGCCCTGCGCTGCCTGTCATGCTATGAAGCTCTCCTGCGCTGTCATCGGCAGCCTCGCGGGTGTGAACGGGCATTTTGCCTTTGACGTTCCCGTTCCGGCTAACGTGGAGATTGTCTCGCATACCTTCATGCTGCACGACCGATCCGGCTGGAACGGGGTCGTCTGTCCGGATGGTGATGTTCTCCGGTACGAGCAGATTCTGACGGAAGACTGCGCCGTTATGCGCCACACCTGCGCAGAACGTTTCCCGTATACGGCGTCGGTGCTGATTTATCCGCACGGGGCGTATTCCGCCGAATCCGAGCGGATTTTTCGTTCTCTCGGCTATGTCGTGACAGTCACGTGCGAACGGGGTGTCGCGGATGTGCGCCGCGGAGACGCGGAATCCCTGCACAGGATGCCGCGGATTTCGGTCTGGCAGAGCATGACGGGAGAGGAACTGTTGAAAGGGATACAGGAAAATGAAACCTTGCAGGGGACGGCTTTTTCGAAAAGTTTTCCCTTGTAAACTTTCCGCTATCCTATTGATTTTTCCCGCTTTGCATGATAAAATGCAAATACCCATCTTTATGTCAGAACGGAGATTTTCCATGAACTTCAGACAAATCCACCTCGACTTCCATACCAGCGAAAAAATTGATGGGATCGGAAGTCATTTCTCCAAGGAACAGTTTCAGTCTGCCCTCCGGCTTGGGCATGTGAACTCCATTACCGTCTTCTCAAAGTGTCACCACGGCTGGGCGTACCATCCGAGCGAAGCCAACGAAATGCACCCCGGTCTTTCCTTTGACCTCCTCGGCGCGGAAATCGAGGCCGCTCACGAAATCGGGGTCCGGACGCCTGTTTATCTCTCGGCCGGATTGGACGAGAAAATGGCCCGCCGCCATCCCGAATGGCTCCGCCGCGGACGCGACGACCGCATTGACTGGACCGCGCCCGGCTATCACGAATTCTGCATGAACAGTCCCTACCTCGATTACCTCGTCCGGCAGGTTGAGGAGGTTGTCCGCAAGTATGACTGCGACGGCATTTTCCTTGATATCGTCGGCGTACGGATGTGTTGGTGCCAGAACTGTGTGAAAACCCTTCTGGACGAGGGGAAGGACCCTTACGACGACGCGAACGTCCGTGAGCTTGGCGAACGGATCTACAAAAATTATACCACCCGCATCCGTGAAGCCGTCGACCGCATCAAACCTGGTCTGCCTGTTTTCCACAACAGCGGCCACATCCGCCGCGGACGCCGTGACCTCGCGGACGTCGACACCCACCTTGAGCTTGAATCTCTCCCGACCGGCGGCTGGGGCTACGATCATTTTCCGCTGTCCGCCGCATATTCCCGCACGCTTGGCAAGGAATTCCTTGGTATGACCGGCAAATTTCATACCACATGGGGCGAGTTCGGCGGCTACAAGCACCCGAATGCTCTCCGCTACGAGGAAGCCCTCTGTACCGCGTTCGGTGCGAAATGCTCCATTGGCGATCAGATGCATCCCGACGGTCATATGGACGAGGCGACCTACGCGCTCATCGGCGCGGCGTACGCTGAGGTGGAGGAGAGGGAACCGTGGCTGGACCATGTGACCTCCGTCGCAGACATTGCGATTCTGTCCGAGGAAGCGATTTCCAACTATTATGCAACGGGGAACATCGTCCATCACGGCGGCGCGGACGCGGATACCGGTGCGGTTCGCATGATGCTGGAAGGAAAGTACCTGTTTGACGTCATCGACACCGAGGAACCTCTCGACAAATACAAGCTGCTTATTCTTCCCGACCATATCCGGCTGGACGGCTATCTGACCGAAAAAATACGGGCATTCACCGCGCGCGGAGGAAAGGTTCTCGCCACCGGTCAGAGCGGGCTTGATGTGGTGTCCGACAGCTTCAACCTTCGTCTGGGATGTACATATCTCGGCGACGCAAAGTTCCGTCCGGTGTATTTCCGCCCATCGTTTGAGCTGCCGTGCCTTGGCAATGCTGCGTTCGTGATTTACACACCCGCGTATGATATTCTGGCTGATGATGACGCGAAGGTGCTCATCACCCGGGAAAATCCGTATTTCAACCGTTCGACCTTCCATTTTTCCTCGCATCAGCATACGCCGAACGACAAGTCTGCTTCCTATCCGGCGGCCACTGTCGGCAGGGACGGCGCGTATCTTTCCGCAGGCCTGTTCACCGAATACGCGCAGAAGGGAAGTCTCATCGCCAAGCTGCTTGTGACCCACGTCATCGACGAGCTTCTCGGGGAAGGGAAGACGCTGACGACGAACCTTCCGGCACAGGGCGTCGTCACGCTCATGGAGCAAAAGGCGGAGCACCGCTACGTTAACCATATTCTGTATGCTTCTCCGGTGAGACGCGGAAGCGGGATCGAGGTCATCGAGGATATCGTTCCCCTGCAGCAGATCAAGGTTTCGCTTAACCTCGGCGCAGAGCCGAAGCGCGTTTCCCTCGTGCCGGAAAACCGGCCCCTTCCCTATACATACGAAAACGGCGTACTTACCTACACGCTTGACCAGCTTGAGCTTCATGCGATGGTTGCCGTGGATTATTGAAAAAACATATGAACTGCATGAGGAGAGCGAAAAAAAGCTCTCCTTATGCTTTCTTCTGAAACCTTTTGTTGATTCCCTGTAATATTTTGTGCAGAATAACAGTTGACGGAAGGGAAGATCTATGATATAATTCTATAAATCCAATAAGACCTGAAAAGACTATGACGAAGACGTGTGAGGCCCGGAATACCGGTCAAGAGAGTCCGCGATGGTGGAATGCGGGCGCGGGAGAGCTTCACATTATCCCTTCCGAGTCGGGAAAGGAAAGCGGTGTGCGCACCGTGAGTAATGGTTCCCCGTCCCTGCCACGTAACGGCAAAGGGTTTGACTGAACCCGCAGAGGTGGCGCATGGCAGCATGTGCAATTTGAGTGGTACCGCGAAGAATGCAGAAGCAGATTCGTCTCAAAGTCGAGGCGGGTCTTTTTGTTTTTACAGAATACAAGGAGTAAAAAGCAAATGGAACAAATCATCAAAGAAGTGGCCGGACGCATCCGCGAAACCAGACTCATATGTGAACTGTCCGAAGAAGACATGGCTGCCGCGACCGGCGTATCCCTGGAAACTTATCGCGAGCTGGAGGCTGGCCGCGCGGACTTTTCCTTTACGTTCATTTATAAATGCGCTGCAAGATTCGGTATTGACACGACGGATCTTCTCAAGGGTTCCAGCCCGACACTTGAAGAATACAGCATCACCCGTTCCGGCGGCGGTCTTCCCATTGCACGCCGCAAGGGCTTCCGCTACAATAACCTCGCACCTCTTTTTAAGAATAAAATTGCCGAGCCGTTTGCTGTTCGGGCAAAGTATACGGCGGAAGAGGCCGACGCGCCCATCAAGCTCAGCAGCCACGAAGGGCAGGAGTTCGACTACATTCTTTCCGGACGTCTGCGGGTTTCCATTGACGGACACACCGAAATTCTCTCCGCGGGCGACTCCATCTATTACGACAGCAGCAAGCCTCACGGTATGGTGGCTTATGAGGAAGACTGTGAGTTCCTTGCCGTCGTTATCAACGATGGCGGTGTAGCTTACGACTATCCCGAAATGTTCGTGGAGGACAAGGTACAGGTTCGCGAGAAGCTCTCGCCGCTGCCGGAGGATCCGGTGGCGCACCGTTTCATCGAATGCATCGAAGAGGACGGTCATCTGAAGGAAATCAAGTTCCATAACGCTGACAAGTACAATTTTGCCTACGACACCGTGGACGCCATTGCGGAAAAGACGCCGGACAAGCTTGCGCTCCTTCACCTTGACGTTCACAAGAACGAGCGTCGGTTTACTTACCGGGACATTTCGCTTCTCTCGAACCGCGCAGCCAACTATTTCGAGTCTCTCGGCATTGGCTTCGGTGATACGGTCATGCTCGTCCTCAAGCGGCACTGGCAGTTCTGGATCGCGTCTGTTGCGCTGCACAAGTTGGGGGCAGTTGCAATTCCGGCGACCCACATGCTGGTGGAGCATGACTTTGAATATCGTTACAACGCGGCGAGCGTGATGGCGGTGGTCTGCACGGGCGACGGCGACACGGCAATGCACGCGGAGAATGCGGAAAAGCTCGTTCCGCAGAACATCATCAAAATCATGGCGAACGGCAAGCGGGAGGGCTGGCACTCCTTTGACGACGAGTTCATGACGTTCCCGGATACCTTTGAACGCCGGATGAAGGCCTGTGGGGATGAAACCATGTACATGCTGTTCACGAGCGGCACGACGGGTTATCCGAAGATTGCGGCGCAGAGCTACAAGTACGCGCTCGGACACTACATCACGGCGCGCTACTGGCACAACGTAGACCCCAACGGCATTCACTTCACCATTTCCGATACCGGCTGGGGCAAGGCGCTGTGGGGCAAGCTGTACGGTCAGTGGCTGTGCGAAAGCTGCGTTTTTGCATACGATTTTGAAAAGTTTGAGGCGGCGGACATTCTTCCGTTATTCAAACGGTACAACATCACGACCTTCTGTGCGCCGCCGACGATGTTCCGGTTCTTCATCAAGGCGGGGGTCGAAAACTACGATTTGTCCTCGCTCAAACACGCCACCATTGCGGGTGAGGCGCTCAACCCCGAAGTATTCTACAAATTCCGCGAATACACCGGACTTTCTCTGATGGAAGGCTTTGGACAGACAGAGACGACCCTTGTCATCGGCAACTTTGTCGGCGACACGCCGAAGCCGGGCTCCATGGGGCATCCGTCGCCGCTGTACGATGTGGACATTTTAACGCCGGAAGGAAAGTCCTGTGAAGTAGGGGAAACGGGTGAAATTGTCGTTCGCACGAAGGATGGAGTACCGTGCGGCTTATTCAAGGGCTACTATCGCAACGAAGAAGCGACGAAGGAAGCATGGCACGACGGTTATTATCACACAGGTGACACGGCGTGGCGGGACGAGGACGGCTACTTCTGGTATGTCGGCCGTATTGACGATGTCATCAAGTCCTCCGGCTATCGTATTGGGCCGTTTGAAATTGAATCCGTCATTATGGAGCTTCCGTACGTTCTTGAATGTGCCATTACTGCCGTTCCGGACGAAATCCGTGGTCAGGTTGTAAAGGCTTCCATTGTTCTTGTGAAAGGTAAGGAAGGCACCGATGAACTCAAAAAAGAGATTCAGAATTATGTGAAGGAACACACGGCTCCCTACAAATACCCGCGCATTGTAGAATTCCTTCCGGAGCTTCCGAAGACCATCAGCGGAAAGATCCGGCGTGTTGAGCTTCGTGAAAAAAGTAAGGGATGAGTGAAGGTTCTGTGGAGGGGCTTTCCGGGACAGGGTTCCGGGAAGCCCCCACAAATTTCCCATCATAATTCAAAAAATCCTGTTGTTTTTCTTTCCAAGGTATAGTATAATGAACAAAGAAACTTTATCAGCTCTGTAGGAGAGGAGAATAGCCTGTGAGAATTGTTTTTTTTGATCTGGATACGCTGCGTCCGGACCACCTTGGGTGCTACGGTTATTTCCGGAATACGTCGCCGAATATTGACAGTATTGCGAAAAACGGCGTTGTTTTTGATCGGTATTACTGCTCGGACGCACCGTGTCTGCCGTCACGGAGCGCGTTGGCCAGCGGGATGTTCGGAATCCATAATGGCGCGGTCGGTCACGGCGGAACTGCCGGCGACCAGTTTATCGAAGGGAAGACCCGCGACTTCCGGGCGGAATACGCGCGGACCAATCTGTTCCATCAGTTCCGGAGAGCGGGACTGTATACCGCAAGCATTTCAACCTTTGCGGAACGTCATACCTCTTATTGGTATTATGGCGGCTTCAATGAAATCCATAACGTCGGATCCGGCGGCGGAGAACGTGCGGACCAGGTGTCCCCCATCGCCATCGACTGGATTCAGCGCAACGCTTCCCGGGATAACTGGCTCCTTCATATCAATATGTGGGATCCGCATACCACCTATCGTACCCCTGCGGAGTTTGGAAACCCCTTCGAGGGCGACGATTTCTTGGAACATACCTGGATGACTCAGGAAATCATCGACGCGCAGCGCCGGGAGGCCTCTCCGCACGGTGTACGCGAAATCGGAATGTATAACAATACTCCTCTGCCGGATTATCCGCGCCAGCCGATGGAAGTACGCGATATGAACGATTACCGGACCCTTGTTGACGGGTACGACTGCGGCATTGCGTTTATGGATATGCATATAGGAAAAATCCTCGACGCTCTCCGCGAAGCCGGCATCTACGACGACGTTTCTTTCATTGTTACCTCCGACCATGGGGAAAACATCGGGGAGTTGAACAGCTACGCGGAGCATTCCACTGCCGATCATATCACCTGTCGGATTCCCATGATTCTTCAGTGGAAGGGCGGACAGTCTGGCATCACGGACGACGCATTCCATTATAACGTCGACCTCTGCCCCACCATTGCCGACCTGCTTGGCCTCGCACCCGCGAAAAACTGGGACGGCGTCAGCTACGCTGAGACCATCCGAACCGGTACCCCCGTTCCGCGGGATTACGTCGTCCTGTCGCAGATGGCGCATGTCTGCCAACGGAGCGTCCGTTTCGGCGACTGGCTGTACATGCGCACCTACCACGACGGTTATCATAATTTCCCGCGCGAAATGCTCTATAACGTCGCGGAGGATTATCACGAAACCCGAAACGTCGCCGCAGAACATCCTGACCTCTGCGACCATGCGGCTCATCTGCTGCTGGAATGGTACGATAACGCCATGCTGACCTCACGCACCGGCATCGATCCCATGCAGACTGTTCTTC
>JBJFGC010000393.1:0-2156 GCA_051892315.1 Eubacteriales bacterium | reverse complement strand
TCAAAACCGGGCTTCACGAAGTCCATGGGAACGCGGGCGTCATAAGTCTCTCCATGATAGACGGAAGCTTCCTTCACAGGATGCTCGTCGGACACTTTCCAGCTTTCGTCCGTCGCCAGCGTCCCGCAGGTTCCGTCCGTATAGTTGAGAAGCAGCAGGGCGCGCAGGGCAGAGAAGCCGCCGACGCTCCGCACAATCGAGTCGGACCACCAGCCCGTTGTCACGATGGCGGAAAGGCAGTTGGCCCCCGCGTTGAGCAGATGGGTGACGTCATAGCTATGGTACAGCTTGCGCTTCGACGCCTCCGTAAAGCCGGGCGTCAGCTCATTCACGTGCTTCTGCCCACGCTCGTCCAGATTGCTGACCCGTTCCCCGTTGAGGTAAGCGGCATAAATACCGCATCCGGTGATAAAGAGCTTGGCGGAGGAGAGCGGTTTGGTCAGGGAAAATTCACGCCGGAAGGCAGGGAGCATTTCCTTTGTAAAGCCCTCCGTGTGGGGGAAGGAAATCCACTTGGCCTGTTCGAACAGGTTCGAGTCCAGCAGACCGGTTGTAAACGGGACACCATCTGCGGTAAGCGTTTCTCCGTTCGAGAGAAGAACCGTGACGTTCCATTGGTAATCGGCGGCGGGACGAAGCGTTTCTCCCGCGTACCGGACCGTCATGGCGGAGGAGGGTACGACCTCGCTGTCCCATACTGTTTTTCCGCAGGAGCAGAGGACTTGAATGCGGTAGGAAATCTGCAGAATCCCCGTTTCCTCTGCGTGGATTTTCCAGGACAGGCGCGGATTCTGCACGTCAATACCGACGGCAGGACGCATTTTTTCGGTGGAAAGCGCGTAAAGGTAGTTCATAATGTAGATGTTCTCCATGATGGATTTGTCGATAAGGCTTTGGGCCTGTACGGGGGAATTCTAACATGGATTTTGTGGTTTGTCAATCATTTTCCGGGAAAACAGCTTCTATCCTTTTTCATGTTCCTCCGGAACCAGACGGTTAAAAAGTTTCCGGCATCCGGCGGAAATCTTGTCCGATGCAGCTTCCACAAGCTGCGGAAGGTGCAGAACGACGGACAGCAGGTGCCGGAGCTTGTCCAAAAGCGCGCAGGTGACAAACAGCACGACAACGACAAGCAGCAGATACGGAAGCAGCCGGGGCGAATGCAGATACTGTGCCGGTGCGATGGCGTCCCATAGGATTTCCTTCAGCTCCACCTGTTCGTGAATCAGGTAGACTCCGAAAACGGCGGGAGCGAAAAAACGGATGAACCACAGCAGAACGCGGTTTTGGATGTCCAGACGAACGAAAAACAAGAACAGACAGACCGACGCTGCCACTACCGTGACGGAGTTGTACTGCATGAGCGCTTTGAGGTAGACGCTGTCAAAGCCGTACCGGTAATACAGCGTTGTCAGAAGAATACGCGACCCGCCGGTAATCAGGGATAAGATTCCGTACCACAGCAGCGGATGACGGAGCTTCGGCGGATACAGGCGCAGATATGCGCCGATCATGTAGAGAACCGCCAGCGACGCCCACGAGTAGCCGCCGTGCAGGTTTGCAAAATCGCTCCAGTAAAAGAAATTCCGGAATACCACAAAGATCCCGCACAGAACGGCGAGACAAAGCGCATGCTGCCGTCGGTTCATACGCTGGATTGTGAAATTCAATAACGGGGAGAGGGCATACAGAATCATGTATGCTGTCACAAACCAGTATCGCTGCATGGTCACAGGCAGTGCGGCATTTGAAAAATCCGCAAAATCAAAGGAGATTTGCCCCGTCCATGCGAGAACGAGATAAATACCGGCGGAGAGAAAAAGAATCTGTCCCCAGAGAAGGAGCAGCTTTTTCAGCCGGAATTCCGTCCGGCTCTGGAAATAGCCGGTAATCAGCGCGTAGCAGTTGACCATGACGTAACAGAACGCTTCGATGATCCAGCAAATGTAAAAATACGGTTCTCCCGGCTTGAGCTTTCCGAGAATACCGCCGTGAACGAAAAAATGACTGGTGAGAATCATGAGCATCGTTACAATCCGGAGCAAATCCGTCCCAGGAACCCGAGAAACATTGGATTTCATCTTTCTGCACTCCCTTCTTCCTTTCAATGGTTCTGTTCAAAAAGATCTTCCCCGACAAAAAGGGGGAGAAACTCT
>JBJFGC010000392.1:0-2162 GCA_051892315.1 Eubacteriales bacterium | reverse complement strand
GGATTATGTTTACATCCCGCTCGGAGGAAACCGGGTCTCAAAACCCAGATGGATCTTCAATTTATCCGTCGTATGGATTCTCACCGGTCTGTGGCACGGAGCCAGCTGGAATTTCGTGCTGTGGGGCGTCTATTTCGGCGTGCTGCTGATTTTGGAAAAGCTGTTCTGGGGCAAAACGATAGAAAAAATTCCGGTGGTGCGTCACATATACACAATCGTCCTCTTCGTTTTCGGCTGGGTGATTTTCCGCGCGGAAACGCTGACGCAGGCGGGAGAAATTTTCGGAGCGATGTTCGGTCGCTACGGACTTGGCGGAGAATCGGTTCGTCTGCCCATCCTTCTCCAAAGCTCCGGCTTCGACCTTTCCTTTATCCTCATGTTCCTGGTCGGATGCCTTCTTTCCGCCCCCGTTTATCCGAAGCTGATTCAGAATAAGCTCGCGCTGTCCCGCGTTTTCTCCGTATCTTACGATATCATTCTGATTCTGCTGCTGATTGCCTGCGCCGCACAAGTGGCTGTAGGCTCTTACAATCCGTTTATTTATTTCAGATTCTAACCCAGCCGACGGAGGGATATCATGAAATCAAAAACCTTTATCACCATTTTAGCGGTGCTGGTCCTCTCGCTGTCCATTGCCGCTCCGGCGCTGAAATGCCTCGAAAAGCTGGGTATCCTTGAGCTGCCCAAAATGGGCAACATCATCGAGCCGGAAAAAACCTATGGAGACGGCACCGGAGGAGTTCTCAACATGATCGAATTTGCGAAGGCGGATATTACCGATACCTACATCAATTATCTTCCATGGTACGCGCAAATTGTCACCGCAATCCAGACCGCGGAGGTAAATTTCAATCAGCCTTTCAACAATTTTCTCTCGTCCTTCCTTACGCCGAGCACGGTCGTAACGCTGAAAGCCGATGTACCAACCGAAGATGCATCAACCGAAAAGGAAACCGAAACCGCGGAGGAACTCGAAGCCGAAGCCGCAGAACCTGCCGAGCCGTATATCGTAGATTTCTCCTCACGGTTTTTAAAATCCTCCGGGGAAGGCGTAAACTTTTATGCCATTGACGTGGAATACTCCGACGGAACCGAAACCGGACTGATAACCACCGCTTTCAACACCCCCTCCAAAGTCTACACCCAGCGAATGAAGAAAACGGCGGAGCAGATCAACGCCATCGCAGCCGCAAACACGGACGTCAATGTCTATGTGTATGTCTGTTCAAGGCTTCAGGACTGCGAGGATTTTGAATCCATCCTTCCCGGAGAGCCGTCTCTGTACCCTCTGATTACGGAATTTTTCGATTTGCTGGACGACAGAATCATGTATGACCGGCTGAAGGTTGACTCCCTTGAAGACAGTATTGCCTATCTTTTCAAAACGGACCATCACTGGAACGCCTTCGGTATGTACACTGCCTACTGCGATATCGTCAGCATGATATACGGGGAGGATGCGGAGGATATCCTCCGACCGCTGGGGGAAAGATACGACATCGAGGACGCCGATTTTTACGGCACCTTCGCCCGTACCAGCGGATATTACGACGATCACGACGATTTCTTCTTCTACGACTACGATTTGCCTCCGCACACTCTTCAGGCGGACTATCCATACAATTTTGAGGAAAAAAAAGCGCAATATCTGGCCGGAGAATTTTCCAAGGATCTTTCCGCCGATCATTACGTGAACTTCTACCCCTACGCAAGGTATCTCCGTTATCCCACGAACAACACGGGCCGTGTTGTACTGGTTCTCGGCGACAGCTATTCCCGCGGAATATCGGAACTGCTTGGAAGCGCCTTTGATGAAGCGTACATTTTCGACTATCGCCGTATTCAGGAAATTAAAAATTACAACGATTTTATCGAGAAAAACGGAATCACGGACGTACTGTTCATGCAGTATTCCCTCCGCGGTGTTTTCGACAATCAGAACGACAACACCCTCGACACGATTCTGCTTGACTGATTTCGGACATATTATTTCAATGATAAAAAAGACCTTGCAGGATTTTTTTGCGAGGTCTTTTTATGTTTCCGAATCTCATGAAATGGAAAAAAGGCAAGGAAAAAGCCGCTTGTTTGTTTATCAAGCGGCTTCTGGCTCCCCCTACTGGACTTGAACCAGTGACACCCTGATTAACAGTCAGGTGCTC
>JBJFGC010000391.1:0-2163 GCA_051892315.1 Eubacteriales bacterium | reverse complement strand
GATGACGCCCGCGTCCTCCGGACGGCCCGGCCCGGGGGACAGCAGGATGCGTTCCGGCTTCATCGCCGCGATTTCCTCCACGGTCCGCTCATCGTTGCGGATAACCCGGATGTCCGGCGCGAGCTCGCCCACCAGCTGGTACAGGTTGTAAGAAAAACTGTCGTAATTATCAATAAGCAAAATCATATGTCCGCCTCCTCCGCGTACTTCAGCGCGTTCACGACCGCCTTGGCCTTGTTGATGCATTCCTCATATTCCTTCTCAGGAACCGAATCCGCTACAATACCGGCGCCGCTGCGTACGAACACCCGCCCGTTCTTTTTGTAGGCGATCCGGATGGCGA
Organism: Eubacteriales bacterium; assembly: GCA_051892315.1. Classification (GTDB taxonomy): domain Bacteria; phylum Bacillota; class Clostridia; order Oscillospirales; family CAG-272; genus UMGS1696. Next base: position 1,820 of record JBJFGC010000391.1, on the reverse strand, counting down.
TGCAGGTGTCCATGTTGCCGGTGAAATCAATGTAGCCGATGGCGCCGCCGTAGATGCCGCGCTTGTTGTTCTCCAGTTCTCCGATCAGCTGGCAGGCACGGATTTTCGGCGCGCCCGACAGCGTTCCGGCGGGTAAGACCGCTTCGATGGCGTCCAGCGCGTCAAACTCCTGCCGGATTTCCCCGCGCACCGTAGAGCCGATGTGCATGACGTGGGAGAAGCGTTCGATGGAATGCAGCTTTTCGACCTGCACGGTGCCGAACCGGCTGATTTTTCCGAGGTCGTTTCGGCCGAGGTCCACGAGCATGTTATGCTCGGCCAGCTCCTTCTCGTCGGCGAGAAGCTCAGCCTCCAGACGACGGTCCTCTTCGTCGGTTTTGCCGCGCGGACGGGTGCCGGCCAGAGGGAAGGTATGAAGAATCCCGTTTTCCAGCTTCACGAGAGTTTCAGGAGAGGCGCCGGCAACCTCCACATCCGTTCCGGAGAAATAGAACATATACGGTGAGGGATGCATGGTGCGCAGAACGCGGTAAGTATTCAGAAGACTTCCCTCAAAGGGAGCTTCCAGTCGGTTGGAAATGACGATCTGAAAGATGGCGCCCTCGCGGATGTGACGCTTGGCCCGCTCGACCATATCGCAGTAGGCTTCCTTATCGAAAAGCGGTGTGACGTCGCCCGAAAGGTGGCCGCCGGGTTCGTTTTTCTGCTCTCCGCGGCGAAGCAGTTCGCACAGCTGCTTCAGCTCCAGAACGGCCTTGTTATAACCGGTTTCCGGCTCGTCGAGCGGCATATTGACAATGAGGATGATTTTCTGCCGGAAGTTGTCGAAGGCGATGACCTTATCGAAAAGCATCAGATCGACATCCTTGAAGGCCTCGGTATCACGTACCTGGGTCCTGACCGCCGGTTCGCTGTAGCCAAGATAATCGTAGGAGAAATAGCCGACCAGACCGCCGGTGAAAGGCGGAAGGTAGGCAAAGCGCGGACTTTTATAATCGGCGAGAATCTGCCGCAGAGACGCGGACGGATTTTTGGTGGCAAAGCGGATGTTGCCGGCCTTCATTTCGCCGTCGACGCAGGTAATTTCGAGCTTCGGGTCGAAGCCGAGAAAGGTATAGCGCCCCCACTTTTCGCGGTCAGCGACAGACTCCAGCATATAGCAGTGAGTGGAGACGTTTTTCAAAATTTTCATGGCCTCGATGGGTGTGCAGATATCGGACAGAATTTCACAGCTGACCGGCAGCACGTTATACTCTCCGGAGGCGGCAATGGCGCGAACCTCCTCCAGACTCGGTAAAATCTTCACGGTTTTTCCTCCCTGTTCCGTAATCGAAAATAAAAAGCTCCCTGGACGTTTCTGTCCAAAGAGCCTTTCGAAAAAGAAAAACATCCCGACAGAGAACAGTCCATTCCTGTCAAGGACGAATAAAATTATCCGCGGTGCCACCTTGATTCACGACCCCCGGCCGTGCGCTCGTCAGGATACCATCATACCCCCGGCAACTGACGTATGCCAACACGTTGCAGAATACTCTGCGGCCCTGCCGCATTTGACTGCACCCTCCGCGGTCCATTTGACGGTCTGTTTCTTACCTGATTTCCAGCATCTCAGGCTCTCTGTAAAGGCATCTCCGCCGTTATCTCCGCTTCAACGGTTTCTTGATTCTAAAGTATAACACAATTCGACGGATTTGTCAAGAGATAAAAGAAATTTTTTTTGCATATCTTTTTGTGCAGCCGTCAGGGATAAGCTCCCATGACGCAAAAAACGATTTTCCGCTTTTCCCCTCTTGACAAACAGCAGAAATTTTTATATAATA